>DATDMW010000075.1:0-2319 GCA_036518595.1 Burkholderiales bacterium | reverse complement strand
CCCCTTCGCCTGCCGGGTGGAGGAGGTGCTCGACGCGCTCGCCTCGTCGCGCGGCGCGGTCGAGGTGAACGGCGATCCCAAGCGGCTCGAGCTCGAGCCGCGCTGGCTGCGCGCAGCCACCGCGCGGGGCATCCCCGTGGTCCTCTCGGTCGACGCGCACTCGATCCGCGACCTCGGCTACCTGCGCTACGCGGTCGGCGTGGCGCGGCGCGGGTGGGTGCGGCGCGGCCAGGTGCTGAACACGCTGCCGCTGGACCGGTTCAAGGCCGCCGTGCGGCCGGTCGCTTGATGGGTGTTGTCGCCGCGCCCCCCCGCGTCTACCCTCGCACCGCCTTGGATCCCAAGCTCCTGCTCAAGTCGAGGCGGATCGCCACGCTGAGCGTGCTCTCCGCCGCGTCGGGGATGCCGTACGGGTGGGTCGTCTCCGGGACGCTCCAGGCGTTCCTCGTCGCGCTCGGCTTCACGCGCTCCTCCATCGGGCTCCTCTCGGGCGTGTCGCTGCCCTGGGCGCTCAAGTTCCTCTGGTCCCCGCTCGTCGATCGGTACGCGCTGCGCTGGCCGGGCCGCCGCCGGAGCTGGATGATCATGGCGCAGCTCGCGCTCGCCGGGACCATGGGCGCGGTCGCCGCCTTCGCGTGGCGCGCGCTCGCGGCGCGGAGCGCGGGCGGGATGGTGCCCCACGCGGCGCTCCTCATCGGCCTGCTCGCGCTCACGTTCGCGTTCTTCTCCGCCACGCAGGACATCGCGTACGACGCGTACACGGTCGAGGTCCTGCACAGGGACGAGCAGGGGCCGGTCTCCGGGCTGCGCATCCTCTTCTACCGGCTGGGCATGCTGCTCTCGAGCGCCGCGGCGATCGGCGCGAGCGAGTGGATCCCGTGGCCGATCGTCTTCCTCGCGCTGGGCGGGATCTTCGTGCTGTTCACGCTGCTCGTGCTCGCCGCCCCGGAGCCGGATCGGCCCGCCGAGCCGCCGCGATCGCTCGCGCGCGCGGTGGTGGATCCGCTCCGCTCGTACTTCTCGCGCTCGGACGCGATCCCCATCGCGCTGTTCCTCGTCTTCTACAAGTTCGGCGACAACATGGGCGGGACGATGGTGATCCCGTTCCTGAAGGACCTGTGCTTCTCGAACGCGGAGCTGGGCGCCGCGCTGAAGACCATCGGCACGATCGCGACGATCTCGGGCTCGCTCCTCGGAGGGTTCCTCCTGTCGCGGATGGGGCTCGGGCGCGCGCTCTGGATCTTCGGCGTGCTCCAGGCCGGCGCGAACGTCGTCTACTCCGGCGCGGCGCTCTCTCGGCACGTGCCGCTCGAGTTCGCGCAATGCGCGTCGCTGCCCGCCGTGGACGCCGCCACGCGGCTGTGGACGTACGGCGCGATCAGCGCCGAGTACTTCGCGCATGGCATGGCGACGGCGGCGCAGGCGGTGCTGCTCCTGCGCGTGTGCGACAAGCGCTACAGCGCCACACAGTTCGCGCTCCTCTCCTCCCTCTTCGGCCTGGGGCGCTGGGCCGCCGGCCTGCCGTCCGGCTTCTTCGTGGAGCGGATGGGGTACCCCGCCTTCTTCGCCATGTGCGCGACCGTGATGGCGCTGCCCGGGTTCTTCTTCCTGCACCGCATCGCGCCCTTCGCGGAGCGAGAGGTGCGCCTCGCCGGGGACGCTGCTGCGCACCCACAGTAATGCTTGCGGTCTCTCGCACGGCTCGTGTTAGGTTGGCCCGCGCCGCGCCCCGAACCCCGCGCGCCCGGAGGAAGATCATGAACGTCCGCCGCCCGTCGCTCCTGCTCGCCCTCGCCGCTGCCGCCGCGCTCGCGCTGCCTGGCGCCGCGTCCGCCCAGGCGCGCCGCCCCGCCGGCGGCACCGGATTCGGGATCCTGATCGGGTTCGAGGACAGCAAGTACGACAACGGGCTCGCCCTGCGCCTCGACGGCGAGATCCCGCTGCAGTCCGTCTCGCCGGTGGTGCGGCTGTCGCTCGTCGGATCGCTCGGGTTCACGCGCTTCAGCTTCAACCCGGGCTTCTTCGGGGGCGAGAGCGAGACGCTCAACATCTTCAAGGTCACCCCGGCGCTGCGATTCACCTTCGGAAACCACCCGCTCATCCGGCCGTATGCCGACGCGGGCATCGGCCTCCACTACGCCCGGATCTCCGCGCCGTGCGCATTCGACCAGTTCGGGAACGTCGTCACGTGCAGCGACTCGGACGTGAGCGCGCACCTGCGCTTCGCCGGCGGGCTCACGTTCCAGGTGAGCCCCGGGCTCGGCCTCGGCGCGGAGGTCGACCTCATCCCGTACTTCGGGAAGGTCGACGACAACACGT
>DATDMW010000074.1:0-6652 GCA_036518595.1 Burkholderiales bacterium | reverse complement strand
CCGTACACGGGCTCCTGACCGGGCCGGGATGCCTTGAATTCGTAATTCCCGAAGCTCGTGGCGCCGAAGGTGTCCGTCGCGGGTGCACTGCTATACGTACGCTCCGCTACTTGGATGGACACGTCGGATTGGGTCCCGGTCATCGTAGTCATCGCTGTGCAGCCCGCGAGCAAGCACAGCCCCCCGACCACTGCGATCATTCGCTTCATGGCATCCCTCCCTAGTTGATACCACCCCGGGGCGTCCCTATTGTGCTCCCATTGTCAATCCAGAAAGAAATCCGGCAGCAAGCGAGCCTTGCCCGGGACCAGCGCGTAGCGCTCCAAGTCGGTCACGCCCTCGGCCGCAAGCACCTCGTCGTCGATGGCGAAGTGGCCCGTATAGCGGCGGCTGTCTCGATTCAGGATGATGTAAGCCGCGTCGGCCACGATCTCGGGTTTCCTGCAGTTTTCGGGCTTCACCAGCCCCCCGAGCATCGCGATCGCAGCCGTCTGGATCACGGTGCGCGGCCACAGCGCGTTCACCGCGACGCCGTCGGCGCGGAACTCCTCGGCCATGCCGAGCACGCACATGCTCATGCCGTACTTCGCCATGGTGTAGGCGACGTGGTCCTTGAACCATTTCGGCTTCATGTTGAGCGGCGGCGACAGGGTCAGGATATGCGGGTTGGCGGCCTTCTTCAGGTACGGCAGGCAGGCCTGCGAGCAGCAGTAGGTGCCGCGCACGTTCACCCCGAACATGAGGTCGAAGCGCTTCATCGGGGTCGCGAGCGTCCCGGTGAGGTTGATCGCGCTCGCGTTGTTCACGAGGATGTCGATGCCGCCGAAGGTCTCGACCGCCTTCGCCGCCGCCTGCTGCACCGCCGCGTCGTCGCGGATGTCGAGCGCGATCGGCAGCGCCTTGCCGCCCGCCTTCTCGATCTCCTCGGCGGCGGTATAGATGGTGCCGGGCAGCTTCGGGTGCGCCTCGGTGGTCTTCGCGGCGACGACGACGTTCGCCCCGTCGCGCGCCGCGCGCAGCGCGATCGCGAGGCCGATGCCGCGCGACGCGCCGGTGATGAACAGCGTCTTGCCCTTCAGGGTCATCGTCAGCTGAACTTCGAGAAATCCGGCTTGCGCTTCTCGAGGAAGGCGCTGAGCGCCTCCTTCGCCTCGGGCGAGACCAGGCGCTCGCCGAAGGTCTTGACCTCGCGCGTCATGGTCTGCTCGATCTCCGCGAGCACGGCCTGCTTCATCAGCGCCTTGGTCGCGCGCATCGCCGCGGGCGGCTTCGCGGCGAGCGCGAGCGCCTTCGCGCGCGCGGTCTCGAGCACGGCCTGCGGCGCGACGATCTCGTTCACCAGGCCGATCTCGCGCGCGGTCTCGGCGCCGAACGGCTCCCCGAGCATCAGCAGCTCGGCGGCCTTCTGCCATCCGGCAAGCCGCGGCAGCAGGAGGCTCGACGCCGCCTCGGGCACGAGCCCGAGGCTCGCGAAGGGCAGCTGGAAGCGCGTCCCCGCGGCGGCGTAGACGAGGTCGCAGTGCAGCAGCATGGTCGTGCCGATGCCGATCGCCGCCCCGCTCACCGCGGCGACCAGCGGCTTGTCGAACTGTCCGAGGATGCGCAGGAAGCGGAACGGCGCGAAGTCCTCGCTGCGAGACGGCGCGGCGAGGAAATCGGCGACATCGTTGCCGCTGCAGAACACCTCGGGCTTCCCGTGCAGGAGCACGGCGCGCACCGCGCCATCGCCGGAGGCCGAATGCAGCGCGTCGCCGAGCGCCTGGTACATCGCGATCGTGATCGCGTTCTTCTTCTCGGGGCGATTCAGCTCGATGCGCAGCACGCCGCCGTCGCGCCCGGTGAGGATCGGCTCCACGCTATTTGCCGGCCGGCAGCCGGTGGTCCTTGAAGTCCTGCCGCAGCCGCGTCTTCAGGAGCTTGCCCGTCGCGGTGTGCGGCAGCTGCTCGACGAACACGACGTCGTCGGGCATCCACCACTTCGCGACCTTGCCCTGGTAGAAGGCGAGCAGCTCCTCGCGCGTGACGCTCGCGCCGGCCTTCTTCACCGCGACCACGAGCGGGCGCTCGTCCCATTTCGGGTGCCTCACGCCGATCACCGCGGCCTCGGCGATCGCGGGGTGCGCGACCGCGATGTTCTCGAGGTCGATCGAGCTGATCCATTCGCCGCCGGACTTGATGACGTCCTTCGAGCGGTCGGTGATCTGCATGTAGCCCTCGGCGTCGATGGTCGCGACGTCGCCGGTCGGGAACCACCCGTCGCGCAAGGGATCGTCCTCGGCCTTGAAGTACTCGCGCAGCACCCACGGCCCGCGCACGAGCAGGTCGCCGAAGGCCTTGCCGTCGCGCGGCAGCTCCTTGCCCGACCCGTCGACGATCTTCATCTGCACGCCGTAGATCGTCCGCCCCTGCTTGCACTCGAGCTGGTGGCGCGCGTCGGCCGAGAGCGCGTCGTGCCGGTTCTTCGGCGAGTAGAAGGTGCCAAGCGGGCTCATCTCCGTCATGCCCCAGGCGTGGCGGCAGGCGACGCCGTACTCGTCCTGGAAGGCCTTGATCATCGCCGGCGGGCACGCCGAGCCGCCGACGACGACGGTCTTGAGCGTGCCGAAGCGGAGCTTGTTCTCCTTCATGTACGCGAGGAGTCCGAGCCAGACCGTGGGCACGCCCGCCGACGCCGTCACCTTCTCGCCCTCGAACAGCTCGTACAGGCTCTTGCCGTCGAGCGCGGCGCCGGGGAACACGAGCTTCGCGCCGTTCAGCGTGCCGAAATACGGGATGCCCCAGGCGTTGACGTGGAACATCGGCACCACCGCGAGCACGGTCGAGCGCGACGAGCAGTTGAACACGTCCGGGAGCGACGAGGCGTACGCGTGCAGCACGGTGCTGCGATGCGTGTAGAGCACGCCCTTCGGGTTGCCGGTCGTGCCCGAGCTGTAGCACAGGCCCGCCGCGGTGCGCTCGTCGAGCTCCGGCCACTCGTACTCGCCGTCCTCCTTCGCCATCAGCTCCTCGTAGCAGAGCAGGTTCGGGATCTGCGCCGAGGGCATGTGGGCGCGGTCGGTCATCGCCACCCAGCCCTTCACCGCCCTGCACTGCGGCGCGAGCTTCTCCACGAGCGGCGCGAAGCTCAGGTCGAAGAAGACATAGGCGTCCTCGGCGTGATTGACGATGTAGCCGAGCTGCTCGGGGAACAGGCGCGGGTTGATGGTGTGGATCACGGCGCCCATTCCCGAGACGCCGAAATAGAGCTCGTAGTGGCGGAAGCCGTTCCACGCCAGCGTGCCGACGCGGTCGCCCTGGCGCACGCCGAGGCGCGCGAGCGCCTGCGCGAGCTGCTTGGCGCGCTTGCGCGCGTCGGCGTAGGTGTACCGGTGCACGGCGCTAGCGCCGTCGTGGGCGGGCCCTTCGATAAGGCGCGACACCATCTCGGTGTCGCCGTGATACAGGCCCGCGTGCTCGATCAGGGACGAGACGAGCAGCGGCATGTCCATCATCAGGCCGCGCAGCATGGTCGCTGCAAATTACCGCGCGACCTCCGCACTGTCAACCGACGACGGTTGTAGAATCGTCCCGACCCTCTGCGCAGCGCTTTTCAATGCCCGACGCCGTCATCGTCTCGACCGCCCGCACGCCGATCGCCAAGGCCTGGCGCGGCGCCTTCAACATGACGCACGGCGCGAAGCTCGGCGGCCACGCCGTGCATCACGCGATCGAGCGCGCCGGCATCGCGCCGGCCGAGGTCGAGGACGTGATCATGGGCTGCGCCTATCCCGAGGGCGCGACCGGCCAGAACATCGCGCGCCAGGTCGCGCTGCGCGCAGGGTGCCCCGCGACCACGGCGGGCGTGACCGTGAACCGCTTCTGCTCCTCGGGCCTGCAGACGATCGCCATGGCGGCGCAGCGCGTCATCGTCGACCGCGTGCCGGTCGTGGTCGCGGGCGGCGTGGAGTCGATCTCGTGCGTGCAGAACCAGGCGAACCAGCACATGCTGCACGACGAGTGGCTCGTGCGACACAAGCCCGAGATCTACTGGCCGATGCTGCAGACGGCCGAGGTCGTGTCGAAGCGCTACGACATCGGCCGCGAGCGCCAGGACGAGTACGGCGTGCAGAGCCAGGCGCGCGCCGCGGCGGCGCGCGCGGCCGGCAAGACCGAGGCGGAGATGTTCCCCATCACGGTGCGCATGCAGAAGGCCGACAAGGACTCCGGCAAGAGCTGGATCGAGGAAGTCACGATCTCGAAAGACGAAGGCATCCGCGCCGACACCAGCTACGAGGGCGTCTCCAAAATCAAGCCCGCGATCGAGGGCGGCACCATCGCCGCCGGCAATGCCAGCCAGTTCTCCGACGGCGCCGCCGCGTGCGTCGTCATGGACGCGAAGCTCGCCGAGAAGCGGAACATGAAGCCGCTCGGCATCTTCCGCGGCTTCGCGGTCGCCGCGTGCGAGCCCGACGAGATGGGCATCGGTCCCGTCTTCGCCGTGCCGCGGCTGCTGTCGCGCACGGGCGTGAAGATGGCCGACATCGGCCTGTGGGAGCTGAACGAGGCGTTCGCCGTGCAGGTCATCTACTGCCGCGACCGGCTCGGCATCCCGAACGATATCCTCAACGTCAACGGCGGCGCCATCGCGCTCGGCCACCCATACGGCATGTCGGGCGCGCGCCTCGCCGGCCACGCGCTGATCGAGGGCCGCCGCCGCGGCGTCAAGCACGTCGTCGTCACCATGTGCATCGGCGGCGGCATGGGCGCGGCGGGGCTGTTCGAGGTGGTGTGATGAGCGTCAGGAAGCTATTCGATCTCGGCGGCAAGACCGCGCTGATCACCGGCGGCTCGCGCGGGCTGGGCCTGCAGATCGGCGAGGCGCTGGGCGAGATGGGCGCGAGGCTGATCATCACCGCGCGCAAGGCCGACGAGCTCGAGGAGGCGCGCGCGCACTTCGCCGCGCAGCGCATCGACGCGCTGCCGCTCGCGTGCGACCTCTCGGATCCGAAGGCGATCGAGCCGATGGTGAGGAAGGCGCTCGAGGCGCGCGAGCGCATCGACGTTCTCGTGAACAACGCGGGCACCACCTGGGGCGCGCCGGCCGAGGAGCATCCGCTCGACGCGTGGCAGAAGCAGCTGAACCTGAACCTCACCGGCACGTTCCTCGTCACGCAGGCGGTCGGGAAGCTCTCCATGATCCCGAAGCGCTACGGCCGCATCGTCAACATCGCCTCGGTCGCCGGCCTGCGCGGCAATCCCGTCGGGCTGCTGAAGACGCTCGGCTACAGCACGACCAAGGGCGGCGTCGTCAACTTCACGCGCGCGCTCGCCGGCGAATGGGGCGAGTACGGCATCACCGTGAACGCCATCGCGCCGGGATTCTTTCCGTCGAAGATGACGCAGGGCGCGCTGAAGCGCATCGCCGACCAGGTGATCGCCGCCACGCCGCTGCACCGCCTCGGCGACGACCAGGACCTGAAGGGGCTCGCGGTGCTGCTCGCCTCGGACGCCTCGCGCCACATCACGGGCCAGGTGATCGCGGTGGACGGCGGCGCGACGGTGGTATAAAAACGGGCCCATGAACGACAAGGCCGCGACCGGCTTTCCGATCCGCATCCCTTTCACCGAGCACCTCGGCGTGCGCCTGCTCGAGATGACGCGCGAGCACGCGGTCGTCTCGCTCGAGAAGCGCCCCGAGCTGCTGAACAGCTGGGGGGCGACGCACGGCGGCGTGATCATGACCATGCTCGACCTCGTCATGAGCTGGGCGGTGCGGGGGCACTACGAGGCGATCGCCGGCGTGCTCACCGTCGACATGAGCGTCGGCTTCATGCGCGCGGGCTTCGGCGAGCGCGTCGTCGCCGAGGGGCGCGTGCTCCACGGCGGCCAGTCGACCGCCTTCTGCGAGGGCGAGGCGCGCGACGAGCAGGGCAACCTCCTCGCCAAGGCGATCGGCACCTTCAAGCTGCTGGCCGACAAGGAGAAGAAGGCGGGCGCATGATCATCGATTTCGACTCGCACCTGCGCGAAGGCTACTTCATGGACGAGGTGTACCGCCTCGAGGGGCCCTGGGAGCGCTTCCGCCCGGTGCGCCTGAACGACGGCCGCACGCACAACACCAAGTTCCTGCACTCGCTCGACCCGATCAGCCCGCAGGGGCACGCCGCGCACCGGCACCCGTACATCTACGACCCGAAGACCAACTGGCGCGGCGGCGACATCGCCGCGCGCCAGGTCGGCGGCTACGACATGGCGCGCCGGCGCGAGGACATCGCAAGAGAAGGCATCGACAAGCAGCTGATCTTCCCGACGCAGATCACCGTCGCCACGAGCAACCTCGGCGGCCTCGGCCGCGAGTGCGCGCGCCTGTACAACGACTGGGTGGCGAAGCTGGTGCGCGGGCACGAGGACGTGCTGCTGCCGGTCGCGATGGCGCCCGCGGGCTGCCCCGAGGCGATGGCCGAGGAGCTGCGCCGCTGCGTGAAGCAGCTCGGCTTCCGCGCCTCGCACCTCGTTCCCTACTGCGGCACGCGCAACCTGGACGACCCCGCGTACTTCCCTTATTACGCCGAGGCCGAAGCGCTCGGCGTGCCGCTGCTGTGCCATCCGAACTCGAACGGCGAGCTCGTCGACCGCTTCGACAATTTCTACAAGACGCACGTGCTCGGGCGGC
>DATDMW010000073.1:0-2370 GCA_036518595.1 Burkholderiales bacterium | reverse complement strand
ACGCTCGCGGGTGATGACGTGCAGGGCCTGCGGCGGCGAATCGAGTCGGGTGATCTCGTCAAGGGCGAGGGCAGGGCGCGCACGGCCGACGTGCGCGAGGCCTACCTCGCGCGCATCGCCTCCGACGTCAGGCTCGCGCGGCCCATGAAGATCGTCGTCGACTGCGGCAACGGCGTCGCCGGTGCGACCGCGGGCGAGCTGTACCGGCGCCTCGGCTGCGAGGTCACCGAGCTCTACTGCGAGGTCGACGGCTCGTTCCCGAACCACCATCCCGACCCGTCGCAGCCGGCCAACCTGCGCGACCTCATTGCCAAGGTGCGTGACATCGGCGCCGAGCTCGGCTTCGCGTTCGACGGCGACGGCGACCGCCTCGGCGTGGTCACCGCCGACGGCAAGAACATCTTCCCCGACCGGCAGCTGATGCTGTTCGCGCAGGACGTGCTCTCGCGCAAGCCCGGCGCCGAGATCATCTACGACGTGAAGAGCACGCGCCACCTCGCGCCATGGATCCGCAAGCATGGCGGGGTGCCGAGCCTGTGGAAGACCGGGCATTCGCTCATCAAGGCGCGGCTCAAGGAGCGCGGCGCGCTCCTCGCCGGCGAGATGAGCGGGCACACGTTCTTCGTCGAGCGCTGGTACGGCTTCGACGACGCGCAGTACGCGGGTGCGCGCCTGCTCGAGATCCTCAGCAAGACGCGGAACGCGACGGCGACGCTGAACGCGCTGCCCGACGCGGTGTCGACACCCGAGCTGCACCTCGGCCTCGAGGAGGGCGAGCCGCACCGCCTGATCGAGCGCCTGCAGAAGGAGGCGCAGTTCCCCGGCGCGGACGAGATCATCCGTATCGACGGCCTGCGCGTCGAGTATCCGCGCGGCTTCGGGCTGGCGCGCGCGTCGAACACGACGCCCGTGATCGTGCTGCGCTTCGAGGCGGACGACGGCGAGTCGCTCGCGAAGATCCAGTCCGAGTTCAGGCGGGTGCTGCTCGCCGCGAAGCCGGGCGCGAAGCTGCCGTTCTAGAACACCCAAGGGAGGCGAAGTGGCGAGAGTGCGGCTGGTGAAGGAAGGCGAGCGCGCGGAGCTGGATGCGCTCATCGCGACCATCAAGGCCGAGCGCGGCGGGCGATTCCTGGACCTGTACGCCGTGCTGATGAACAGCCCCCCGATCGCGGAAGGCTGGCTCAAGCTCTTCACCGCGATCCGGCAACAGTCGAAGCTGAACGGCGGCATGCGCGAGCTCGCCATCCTGCGCGTCGCGCTGCTGAACGGCGCGGCGTACGAGTACCGCGCGCATGTGCCCTTCGCGCTGAAGGAAGGCGTGCCGCAGGAGAAGATCGACGCGCTCGAGGCCTGGCGCGACTCCAAGCTGTACTCGAAGGAGGAGCGCGCCGTGCTCGCCTATACCGACGCCATGACGCGCGACATCAAGGTGGCCGACGACGTGTTCCTTTCGGTGCGCGCCGCCTTCGACGAGCGCGAGACGGTCGAGCTCACCGCGACCATCGCGGGCTACAACCTGGTGTCCCGCTTCCTCGTCGCGATGCAGCTGCACTGAGGCCTCATTCGCGTCGGCCGAGCGTCAGCGGAAATCCGGCCCGATCCGGTCGAGGCGGTCGGTGAAGATCGCGTCGACGCCCCAGTCGAAGAGCCTGCGCGCGGTGTCGACGTCGTTCACGGTGTAGCAGAGCAGCCCGTAACCGGACTGCTTGACCGCGCGAGCGTCGGCCTCGCGCAGGTGGACGTGGTCGCAGTTGAGCGACACGCAGCCGTGGCGCTCGAGGCGGCCGCGCCAATCCGCGGGAACGCGTCCGACGAGGTAGCCGCGCTCGAGCGCGGGCGCCGCCTCGCGCGCGGCATCGAGCGCGTCGGGATCGAACGACGACAGCAGCGGCGCCGGCGATTTCCTGCCCCACGTCGCGGCGGCGAGCTTCGCCGCGACGCGGCCGGTCTCGCGTGCATGGCCCGCGGCCGGCTTGATCTCGACGTTGGCCCACAAGCCGAGCTCGACGCACAGCTCGGCCGCGGCGGCGAAGCCCGGCACCGGCTCCCCCGCGAACGCGGATCCGAATTTCGTGCCCGCGTCGAGCGCGGCGATCGCCGCGTAAGGCGCCGCGGCGACTGCGCCCCGGCCGCTGGTCGTGCGCTCGAGCGTCTCGTCGTGCATGAGCAGCGGCACGCCGTCGCCGGAAAGCATGACGTCGAACTCCACCGCGGCGAAGCCGAGCGCCTTCGCGCGGCGCAGCGCCGCGAGCGTGTTCTCGGGAGCGAGCGCGCCGCCGCCGCGATGGGCGATGATGCGGGGATGAGGCCACGGCTTCATGGACCTCATGGTATCAGCCGTGGGAGAGGCGGCGCCGCAGCTCGTCGCTG
>DATDMW010000072.1:0-22069 GCA_036518595.1 Burkholderiales bacterium | reverse complement strand
GTGCGCGCGCAAGGTCGCGTTCTACGACCGCAAGGTGCGCGAAGGAAAATGGGAGCTGCCGCCGGGCAAGCCGATCTTCCGCCTGAACGGCGGCACGATCGGCCTGGTCGGCTTCGGCAACATCGCGCGCGCGGTTGCGCTGCGCGCCGCCGCGTTCGGCATGAAGGTGCTCTACGCCGATCCTTTCGTGAAGGAAGGCCAGTTCAAGGAGCCGGGGAAGAAGGTGGAGCTCGAGCAGCTGCTGCGCGAGTCCGATTTCGTCTCGCTGCACCCGCCGCTCCTCCCGCAGACGCGCGGCATGATGAACGACGATGCCTTCGCGAAGATGAAGAAGACCGCCTTCGTCGTGAACTGCGCGCGCGGCCCGGTGATCGACACCGCGGCGCTCGTGCGCGCGCTCGACGCGAAGCAGATCGCGGGTGCGGCGCTCGACACCACCGACCCGGAGCCGCTGCCCGATCCGCACCCGCTGCGCGGCCGCGACAACGTCATCGTCAACCCGCACGCCGCCTGGTACAGCGAGCAGGCGATGGTGGGCCTTCAGCGCGGCGCCCCGGGCGAGGTCCGCCGGGTCCTGTCGGGCGAGTGGCCGATCAACGTGGTCAACAAGGCCGTGAAAGGAAAGAGCCGGGCCGGGTTATAGTAGATCAACGATTCAGGAGGAGAAGAACCATGGCGTTCGTTCGCGTCGTTCTGGTATCGATCGCTTCTCTGATGCTCGCGGGGCCGGTTTTCGCCCAGGCGAAGTGGGCCAAGGCCGCGCCC
The DNA here is from genome assembly GCA_036518595.1 of Burkholderiales bacterium. Classification (GTDB taxonomy): domain Bacteria; phylum Pseudomonadota; class Gammaproteobacteria; order Burkholderiales; family SG8-39; genus VBDM01. The sequence goes on along the minus strand of DATDMW010000072.1, from coordinate 21,304 downwards.
TTCCCCGATCCGTCCGAGGAGCTGCTCGGCGCGTCGGCGAACGGGAAGATGTACGTCTTCTGCGGGCTGTTCGAGACGCCGCGCTGGACGCCGAAGGGGCTCGTGTACGAGTACGACCCCGCGACCGACAAGTGGACGAAGAAGGCGCCGATGGCGCTGCCCTCGCACCACGTCGCCTTCGCCGAGCTCAACGGCAAGATATACGCCTTCGGCGGCTTCGTGCTCCCGCCCAAGGGCGAGCCGCCCGCGTGGGTGCCGATCGACAACGCCTGGGAATACGATCCGGCGAAGGATGTCTGGCGCGCGCTCGCGCCGATGCCCACCCGGCGCGGCTCGCCCGTCGCCGTCGCGCAGAGCGGCAAGATCTACGTGATCGGCGGCGCCGTCCCCGGACCGGGACAGAGCGCCGTGCACCCGGCGCGCCCGCACACCTCGGTCGGCACCGTCGAGGAGTACGACCCGGCGACCAACACCTGGCGCCCGCGCGCGTCGATGCCGACACCGCGCAACCACGCCGTCGGCGGCGCGATCGGCGGCAAGATCTACGTCGCGAGCGGGCGCGTCGGCGCGGCGTTCATCTCGGGCGGCTCGTCGAACATCGGCGTGATCGAGGCCTACGACCCCGTGAAGGACAGCTGGAGCCAGGGCCTCGCGCGCATGGCGCAGGCGAGGAGCGCCGGAGCGGGCGCCGCCTACAACGGCAAGCTCTACATCACCGGCGGCGAGTACCAGGATCCCGGCATGATGGGCACGTACCGCTCGGTCGAGGCCTACGATCCCGCGACCAACACCTGGACCTTCATGCCGCCGATGCCCGTCTCGCGCCACGGCCTCGCAGGCGCGGTCGTCGGCTCGAAGCTGCACATGGTGAGCGGCGACGTGCAGTCGGCGGGCTCGGGCGTGCGCGTCGACACCGAGGAGCACGACGTGCTCGAGCTCGGCAAATAGCGGACATCCCTCCTCGGCGGGGAGGGACGCCGCTGGAACGGAGAGAGCGCGGCCGCATTACATCGCCGCCGGACTCTTTTCCATCGGATCCTTCCCCATGGAGTCCTTCCCCATGGAGTCCTTGTCCATGGAGTCCTTGCCCATCGTGTCGCGAGGCATGGCGCTCTTCTTGCGGCCTTTGTTCGCCGCGGCCGGTTTCGCCGTGTGATCCATCGCGGGATCCTTGCTCATGGAGTCGTGCGGCATCCCGTTCTTCTGCATGGAATCCTGCGCGGCGGAGCTCGTTGCGGCGAGGGTGACGGAAGCGGCGATCAGGAAAATGGCGGACTTCTTCATTCTGTTCTCCTTGGGTGGATGGGCAAGCGGTCGAGCCGGCGCAGTCGCGCCTGCTCGAGGACAAGGGCTGCTATCGAGAGCGTCAGCAGCACGATCTCGTTGACCAGCAGCTTGACGGCCTCCTCGGCCGGGCCGTCGACGGCGATGCCGATCAGCCGCGCGGCGGTGACGACGGCAACGGTGGTCGCGAGCACGATCAGCCCGCCGAGCACGCGCCGTGACGACAGCAGGCAACCGAGCATGATCAGGGCGAACGCCAGCGGAAATCCGCCGAACCCGACGCGCACCCGGCTGATCGCCATGACCGAGCCGAGGTCGATCGCGTCGGCCGCGGCGTTCGCGACCGGTGCGCTCAGGTACTTGAACGCGATGAGGGAGAAGAGCACCGCGGCGAGAGCGAGCGGCAGCCGCGTCAGCCACGGCGCGATGCGCCAGAACTTGCTCACAGCGCCTCCGCGGCGACATATCCGGGGTGCGCCGGCTTGCGCGCCGCCGCCGGAAGCGCCGCGCGCATCGCGGCGAGGACCTTCGCGGGATGCGAGCGCACCCGGAAGTCGGTCGCCTGCTCCATCCACAGGACCTTGCCGTCGACGTCGATCAGGATCGCCGCCGGGATCGCCATGTCGCGGAACGGCCCGCGCTTCGGCGTGAAGTTGCGGTTCTGCAGGTTGTAGCGGCGGATGATAGCCAGATCAGGATCGGCCACGAACGTGATGTCGTAGCCGTGCCGGCGCTTGAAGCGCGCGAGCTCCTCGACCGTGTCGTGGCTGACCGCGACCAGCTCGAGCCCGAGCGCGCGCAGCTCCGGGGCGAGGTCGTTCCAGCCGCGCAGGTCGGCGACGCAGTACGGGCACCACGTGCCGCGGAAGAACTTGAGCACGACGCGCGACCCGGCCCGGTCGCCGAGGCGGAACTCGTTTCCGTCCGCGTCGCGACCGCGGAAGTCGGGCGCCGCGCGTCCGACCGCGACCGCGGGGCGCTGCGACGGCAGCCCGCTCATGAAGGTCAGGAAGGACATGAACGCCGACACCGCGAGCGCGATGCCCGCGACGACGTAGCCGAGCGCGCCCGGGCCGAGCGCAAGGGCGCCCGACGCGGCGGCGACGCCGGAGAAGGCGATCGCCCGCTCCGCCCCGGAGGGCAGCGGGCGGTGGGCGACGTTCGTCCAGGCGGTGACGGCGACGATCAGGAAAAGGGAAAAGAGGGCGAGCGACAGTCCGGCGTTCATTGCGGTCTCCTTCAGGCGGCGTGCCAGCGACGGCCGAATCCCATGCGTCCGAGCAGGCCGTCGCGGCGCACGAACTGGTGATAGAGCGCGGCGAGCACGTGCAGCGAGATCAGCGCGACGAGCGCCTTCGCGATCCAGCCGTGCGCGACGCGCGTGGGGAATACGGTGAACGATTCGGGCAGCGGCGCGCCGGAGCCACCGAAGACGATGTCCGGCAGCCCCGCGAGCAGCGCCGTGGCGAGGCCGGTCGCGACCATGCCGGCGACCAGGCCGTAGAAGGCGTAGTGCGAGATCCTCGCGATGCGGTCGAGGAGCGGGTGCCCCGCCGTCGCCGGCGCGGGCCGCGCGCTCAGCGTGCGGATGGCGAAGCGCACGATCATGAGCACGGCGATCACCGCGCCGCCGCCGATGTGGGCGCGCAGGGCCTCGATCTTCTGCGGCGAGGAATTCGGGATCGCCTTGAGCACGAACATGCCCAGCGCGAGGGCGAGGACGATGAACACGGCGAGGAACCAGTGCAGGGCGACGAGCGCCGGGTGATAGCGGGCGGGCTTCACGAGGTCGCCTTCGCGCGATCGCCGCGCATCGCCGGCACCCGCAGCGCGCGGACGAAGGCCGCGAGGGCGGCCCCGATTTCCGCGGGAGAGTCTTCCGGGAGGAAATGTCCGCCGGGGACCGTCACCTCGCTCTGGTTCGGCCAGCCGCGGCAGAACTCGAGCGGCCGGCCTCCCGCCTTCATGATGGCGCCGGGCTCGCTGCGCACCAGCAGCTTCGGCAGCGCGGAGCGCGACAGCCACTCGCCGTAGCGGGCGACGATCGCGGCGACGTCCGCCGGCTCGCCGTCGACCGGGATCTGCCGCGGCCAGACGAGCGTGGGCAGGCGCGCTTCCCGATCGAGGTAGGGCGCGCGGTACGCGGCCATTTCCTGCGGCGCGAGCGCGCGCAGGACGTTGCGCGGGAGCACGGTCTCGACGAAGAAGTTCTCGTCGAGGACCATGCGCTCGCCCTGCTCCGAGCGCAGCGCCCGGAAGATCCCGGCGGCCTCGCCGAAGTCGTCCCAGCGCATCGGCAGCACGATCGCCTCCATGTACGCGATCGCCTGCACGTGCCGCGGGAAGCGGAACGCGCGGTGGAAGCCCAGCGCCGAGCCCCAGTCGTGCACCACCAGGATCACGTTCCGGCTCAGCCCGAGCGTGTCGAACCACGCGTCCAGATACGCCGCGTGGTCGGCGAAGCGGTAGGCCCGGCGCGGCGACTTGCCCGAGCGGCCCATGCCGATGAGGTCCGGGGCGAGGCAGCGCCCGAGCCCGCCGAGATGCGGAATGACGCTGCGCCACAGATACGACGAGGTCGGGTTGCCGTGCAGGAAGACGATCGGGTCCCCGCCCCCGGTATCGACATAGCTCATCTCGGCATCGAGAACGCGGATCGTGCGGCGCGGATGCGGATCCGCGGTGCCCGGGCTCGTCGTCATGGGTGTCTCCTGGTCGAATCGTGGGATCATGCGGACAAGACACCGGCCGGGACGCCGGCGTGACAGGCGAAAATAAATTTCGGCCGGGTGTCACGTTCCTTGCGCCTCGCGGGTCTAAGGAGGACAGGAGCCTCTGGCACACATGACGCTCGATCGCGCCTTTACCGAGCTGCGGCCGGCGATGTTCGCCCTGGCCTACCGCATCACCGGCAACCGCGCCGACGCCGAGGAAACGGTCCAGGACGCCTTCGTGCGCCTGCACGACGCCGCCCCGAAGGACGCGGTGCGGTCGCTGAAGGCCTATCTCACGACCATCACGGCGCGCCTGAGCCTCAACCGGCTGCGCGATCAGCGCGCCCGCCGCGAGACCTACGTCGGCGAGTGGCTGCCCGAGCCGCTCGTCACGCAGGACGAACCGGGCGTGAGCGCGCAGGACGTCTCGTTCGCCCTGGTGGCGGTGCTCGAGCGCCTGACGCCGCTCGAGCGGGTCGTCTTCGTGCTGCGCAACGCGTTCGACTTTTCGTTCAAGGAGATCGCGCGCGTCGTGGGACGCGATGCCGTGACCTGCCGCAAGGTCTTCAGCCGGGCGCGCACCCGCGTGCTCGAAGAGCGGCCGCGCTTCGCGGTGGACCGCGAGCGCCACCGCGCCCTGCTGCGAAGCTTCGCGGAAGCCGCCCAGGGCGGCGACAAGGCGGCGCTGGTCTCGCTGCTCGCCGACGACGTGGTGCTGCACGGCGACGGCGGCGGCAAGGCGCTCGCGACGAAGAAGCCCGTCGTCGGCAGCGCCGCGGTCGCGCAGCTCATCATCGCGGTGACGCGCGCGGTGGGCGCGGACGGGCTCCAGGAGACCGAGCTCAACGGCGCGCCCGCCCTCGTCGTGAGCAAGGCCGGCAAGCCGGTCGTCGCCATCATGATCGACAGCGACGGCGAGCGCATCCGCTCCGTGTTCGCCGTAGCGAACCCCGACAAGCTGGACGCGCTCGCGCGCCCGCGCGCGCGGCCCTCCCCGTAAGCGCGCGCATCCGGCGGACGGCACCGCCGCGGCTCTTGTAGCTGCACGGGTCCCGGAGTAAGCTCGACCGCGTTCTCCTCGAGGTGCGGATGCCGGATCAAGACATCGCGATCACGGAACAGGACGGGATCATCCGCGCGGTGTACCGCGGGCGCGCCCGCTACGAAGCCGTGAGCACGTTGCTCCGCGACGTCGTGCGCGTCGCCGCCGAGAAGCAGGCGAGCCGGATCCTGTTCGACCTGCGCGCGGCGGATTACGGCCACTACCACGTCGAGGCCGTGCAGCACGCGCAGGAGAGTCACGCGCTGGGTCTCAACGCCGGGTTCCGCATCGCGTTCCTCGGGTCCCCGGGCGAGCCGATGCTGCGCTACATCGAGACCGTCAGCATCAACCGCGGTTACCAGGTCCGCGCGTTCACCGCTGAGAGCGAGGCCGAGGGCTGGCTCCGACAGCCGTGACGATCGGGGCCCGCGGCGTACGGGTTACTTCGCCGGGATGATCGGCAGCAGCAGATACGATGCGCGCTGCCCGCCCGTGAAGATCGTGTTGGTCCCGGTGTTGTAGTCCGCCGCGTAGTGCGTATACGGCGCGCTGCCCGCGCCGTCGCGCGGCTGCACGTCGAGGCGGATGCGGTGGCCCTTTTTGAACACCATCGAGGTCGGCCAGATCTCGATCTCCATCTGCACCACCTCGCCGGGCTTCAGCCATTCGCGCTGCAGGTGCTCGTGGTAAGGCCGCCACGGCGTCGAGAGCGCCTCGTCCTTCTTCCGGTGCGACGCGCGCAGCCAGCCCTTCGCGACGGGCACGGGCTGGCTCTGCTGGCCGAGCTCCCACACGTCCTTGCCGTCGGGGTCGACGTTGCGGATCGTGGCGAAGACGTCCAGATCCTCGGTGCTGCTCGACGCCCACAGGACGAGCACGACGGGGCCCGTGACCTCGGTGTCCTCTTTCATCGGCTCGGTCAGGAACGACGCGCCCATGTCGGGGAGGCTGCCCGCGAGCGCGGTCGAGGTCCACGACGCGGAGGCGACGCCGGCCTTGGTCATGCCGCTCGCGGAGTACGCGATCGACGCCGATTGCTTCGGCGCGTCGGGCGAGAGCCTGCCTTCCGCGAGATAGAGCTTCGTCCACTTCGTGCGCGCGAGCGGCCACTCGTTCTCGCTGCGCCACTCGGCGTTGCCGTGGCCGCCCTTGCGGACGAGGAGCTTCACGGGCGGCTCGTCCATGATGCCGGTGCGCTCGCCCTTCAGCCAGTGCTCGAAGAAGCGCAGCTGGTCGCGCCGCGCTTCTTCCGCGTAGAACGGGTGGTAATGCGTGCCGGCGTGGATCCTGAGCTTCTTGTGCTTCGACGCGGCGCGCAGATAGCCTTCCGTGTTGCCGCGCAGGTGCAGGCCCATGCCGCTCCAGTTGCCCACCGTATACACCGGCTGCGTGATCCGGTCCCAGCGCGGGCGGCGTCCTTCCCACCACTGGCCGTCGAGATTGTTCTTCATGTACTCCCACAGCCACGGCGTGGAGAAGGCGTCGGTGGCGGTGCTCTGCGGCTTGCCGAGCAGGTGATGCGCCATATGGTTGTTCCACCAGCCGACCGCGAACCCGTACGAGAAGATGCCGCCGTGGTAGCCGAAGTCGCGGTACATGTCGGCCGCGCCTTCCCACGGGATCATCGCGGCGAGCGACGGCGGGTTGAGGCCCGCGACCAGCCACTGGGTCATCGCGTAGTAGGAGATGCCGAGCGTGCCGACGCGACCGCTGCACCACGATTGCCGTCCCGTCCACTCGATCGCGTCGTAGAAATCGCGCGCCTCCGAGGGCGACCACGGATCGGTGCGCCCGGGCGACTTGCCCGAGCCGCGGCCGTCGACGCGCACGCAGGCGTAGCCGTGCGGAACCCACCACAGCGGGTTCACGGTCTCCCAGTTCATGAATTCGTTCGCCGCCTCCTCGAGATCGGGCGGCGGCACCCAGAGCTTGTCCTTCTGGTAGGAGCCGAGGTTGATGATCGCGGGGCAGCGCCCCGCGCCCTTCGGGCGGAACACGTCGGCGCGCAGGCGCGCGCCGTCGCGCATCGATACCTCGACGTCTTTTTCTATGACCAGGTCGTGCACTACTACTCGATCTTGATGTTCGCCTGGCGCAGGAACTCGCCCCAGCCGGCCGTCTCCTTGCGCACGAGCTCGGTGAACGCCTGCGGCGAGCTCGAGAGCTCGACGCTCATCATCTGCTTCGCCAGGCTCTCCTTCATCTCGGGCTTGGTGAGGATGGCGGCGACCGCGTTGTAGATCTTGTCCACGATCGGCTTCGGCGTCGCGGCCGGCGCGAACATCCCCTGCCACGCGTTGGTACCGATCCCGGCGAAGCCGAGCTCGGTCATCGTCGGCACGTCGGGCAGCTCGGCGAGCCGGTGCGGGGCCGCGGTCGCGAGCGCCTTCATGCGCCCGGACTTCACGTGCGCGAGCGTCGAGCCGAGGTTGATGAACGCGACCTGCGTCTCGTTCGAGAGCAGCGACGGCACCATCTTCGCCGCGCCGTCCTTGTACGGCACGTGCGTCAGCTGGATGCCCGCGGCCTTGGCGAACTTCTCCATGTCGAGGTGCGGGTAGCTGCCGATGCCGGCCGAGCCGTAGTTGATCTTGCCCGGGTTCTTCTTCGCCTCGGCGATGAGCTCCTGCACCGTGTTGGCGGGGAACGCCGTGCTCGCCGCGAGGATGTGCGGCAGCTCGACCAGCTTCGCGATGCCGACCAGGTCGCGCGACGGCTTGATCTTCAGCGTGTTCGCGAAGGTGTTCTCGTTGATGGTGTTGGTCGAGACGTTGCCGACGAACAGCGTGTAGCCGTCGGCGGGCGACTTGGCGACGAGCTCGAGCGCGAGGTTGCCCGTCGCGCCGGGTCGGTTCTCGACGATGAAGCTCTGGCCGAGCGAGTCGGTCAGGCGCGCGCCGACGATGCGCGCGATGACGTCGGTCGCGCCGCCGGGCGCGTAAGGCACGATGATCTTGACCGGGTGGTTGGGATAGGAATCCGCGGACTGCGCCAGCGCAGCGGCCGCGGCGAGCGCCAGAAAGCCGCCGAGCGCGATCGACAATCGCTTCATAGTCACCTCCTCCAAGGTTTGCGCCGATCATAGCCCAAGATGCTGTTTGCCGCTAACATTCGGGCCTCTCGAAACAGGAGGACCGATGCGCAAGACCCCACGCACCATCGACACCCACGCGCACTGGTACCCGCGCGAATGGCTCGAGATGTTCGCGCGCGACGGCGCGGGCGAGGGCGCGAAGCTCGAGCGCGACGGCGCGAAGTACGTCGTCCGCACCGAGCGCATCCAGAACGGCTTCACCGAGGAGTTCGTCGACCTCGAGCGCCGCATCAAGGGGATGAACCGCACCGGCGTCGACGTCCACGCGATGTCGCTCACCACGCCGATGGTCTACTTCGCCTCGCCGGGCCTCGGCCTCGCGCTCGCGCAGTGCTACAACGACTGCGCCTCCGCGGCGCACGCGAAATACCCCGAGCGCCTGTTCGGACTCGCGCAGGCGCCGATGCAGGCGCCCGAGCTCGCGGTGCGCGAGGTCGAGCGCGCGGCGAAGCTTCCCGGCATCAAGGGCCTCTATCTCGCCACCAACATCAACGGCACCGATCTCGATGACAAAAAGTTCTGGGACGTCTACGCGGCGTGCGAGGCGCTCGGCTGGACCGTCTTCCTGCACCCGGTCGATACCGTCGGGCGCGACCGCACCGGCAAGTACTACCTGCGCAACCTCTGCGGCAATCCCTACGACACCGGGCTCGCCGCGGCGCACCTGATCTTCGGCGGCGTGCTCGACCGCTTCCCGAAGCTCTCGTTCAACCTGCCGCACGCGGGCGGCACGATGCCCGGGCTGATCGGTCGCTGGGACCACGGCACGAGGGTGCGTCCCGAGCTCGCGCACATGAAGAAGAAGCCGAGCGCGTATCTCCGCCGCTTCACCTACGACACCATCGCCCACGACGATGCGATCGCGATGAACCTCGTGCGCCAGGTCGGCGCCGACCGCGTCGTCCTCGGCAGCGACTACTGCTTCGACATGGGGCTCGACCAGCCGGTGAAGACGGTGACGCGCTGGAAGGGCCTCAAGCCCGCCGAGCGCGATCTGATCCTCGGGAAGACCGCCGCGAGGATGCTGAAGATCTAAAGCGTGGGGTTGACGACCTCGCCGCCGAGCGCCGCGAGCCCCCACGCCGACGCCTGCGCGTCGATGTTGAAGCTGATGTGCCCGGCGAGCGCGTGCGCGTCGCGGAAGATGCGCTCGAGCGGATAGCTCTCGTAGATGCCGTTCGCGCCCGCGACGGCGTGCAGCAGGTCCACGGCCTCGGTGCACAGGTTCACCGCGAACGCGAGGTTGCGCTTGAAGGCGAGCTTGGTCTGCACGTCGGGGATCACGCCGCGCTTCGCGTAGTCCTGGCCCTCGACGCAGTCGTTCCGGAGCAGCAGGCGCGCCGCGTCGATCTTCGCGCCTGCGATGCCGACGCGCAGCTGCACGCCCTGGAAGTCGCGCATGCGCATGCCGGTGTAGTTGGTGCTGCGCTCCTTGACGAGGTCGGTCGTGTGCTCGAGCGCGGCCTGCGCGTTGCCGACCGCGCACATGCCGATGCCGTGGCCGAGGAGCGGGTTGGCGGCGACCTGGTACGCGGGATTCGGGTTGGCCTTCGCGCCCGGGAAATTCGCGCCGCCGCGCACCAGCAGCATGTCGAGCGCCTTGTGCTCGGGCACGAACACGTCCTTCGCGGTCACGGTCATGCTGCCCGTCGAGCGCATGCCGAGCACCTTCCAGTCGTCGATCACCTGGTACTGCGACTTGTGCAGCAGGCACATGCGGTAGCCGACCGCGCGCTCGCCCTCGCGCACGGTCGCGGCGAGCATGTTCCACTCGGCGACGTTCGAGCACGACGAGAAATTCCAGCGGCCGCTGATCACGAAGCCGCCGTCGGCCTTCGTCGCGCGCCCCTGCGGGAAGGCGATGCCCGAGGCGATCAGCGCCTCCGGGTTCGCGCCCCAGATCTCCTCCTGCGCGCGCTCGTCGTACTGCGCGAGCATCCAGTGGTGCACCTGCAGGTTCGCGAGGTTCCATCCGGTCGAGGCGCAGCCGCGTGCGATCTCGTACGGGAAATCGGCGTAGGCGACGAAGTCGAGCTCCATGCCGCCGTAGCGCTTCGGCTGCAGCGTGCGCAGCGCGCCGCTCGCGTGCAGGTCGGCGATCGTCTCGGGCGGCATCGCGCGCGCGGCCGCGGCGCGCGCGGCGCGCTCCCTGAGCGCGGGGACCAGCGCGCGGGCGCGTGACAACGCGTCGTCGTACGCGACGCCGGCGAAGCTCGGCGTCCGGTGCGGCGCGTTCATGCGCGGGCCTTCTCCTGCGATCGCGGCATCTTCGAATAATCCTCGCCGCCCCAGTCGGGCGCCTTCTCGACGCCGAAGAAGTTGAGCTCGATCGTGAGGCCGTCCGGATCCTTGAGAAAGAGCTGATAGAGCCCCGACTCGGGGAAGTTGCGCGGACGCGCCGCGACGCCCAGCTTTTGCAGGTGCTTCACCATCTTCTCGGGCTCGGTCGCGAGGAAGGCGACGTGGTCGATCACGCCCGAGCTGCCGCGCGCGGCGTTCTTCGGCGTGCCGAGGTAATAGAGCTCGGCGTTGTCCACGCCGGCCTGCGCCATGTGCACCTGGATCTTGCCGTTGATCCCGAGCCAGTAGCCGGGAAACGGGAAGTTCGGGCGCGGCATGACCTCGAAGCCGAGCACGTCGCAATAGAAGTCCTTGGTGCGCTCCAGGTCGGAGGCGATGATCAGGAAGTGGTTCAGCTCGGTGACGGGCATGGTGGACCTCGAAATCCGGCGCGCTGGGCGAACCGGAGCATTATGCCAAATCGAAGTACACTTCGCGCTTCCCGCTTCAACCCATCCCGGAGGAGAAAGCCCGTGGGCAAGACCATCGAACTCACCGCCTCGGACGGCCACAAGCTCTCGGCTTACCGCGCAGAGCCGAAGGGCAAGCCGCGCGGCGGCCTGATCGTGGTGCAGGAGATCTTCGGCGTGAACAGCCACATCCGCTCGGTCGCCGACGGCTACGCCGCCGACGGCTATCTCGCGATCGCGCCCGCGTTCTTCGACCGCGTGCAGCGCGGCTTCGAGATCGGCTACAGCCCCGAGGAAGTCGAGCGCGGCCGCACGTTCATCCCGAAGATGCACTGGGACACCGCGATGAAGGACGCGGGCGCCGCGCTCGCCGAGGCGAAGCCGGCGGGCAAGGTCGGCATCCTCGGCTACTGCTGGGGCGGGACCGTCGCGTGGATGGCCGCGGCGCGTCTCCCGGGCCTCGCGTGCGCCGTGTGCTACTACGGCGGCGGGATCCCGAACAACGCGAACGAGCAGCCGAAGGTCCCCGTGATGTTCCACTGGGGCGAGACGGACCACGCGATCCCGGTCGACGCGGCGAAGAAGGTCGCGGCGCAGCACCCGAAGGCGCAGTCGTTCATCTACAAGGCCGGCCACGGCTTCAACTGCGACCAGCGCGGCTCGTACGACGCCGAGAGCGCGAAGGTCGCGCGCGGCCGCTCGCTCGAGTTCCTGAGGAAGCACATCGGCTGATGGCGCTGCGGGTCGCGAAGCTCGCCGACGCGCTCGGCGCCGAGATCACCGGCGTCGATCTCTCGAAGCCGCTCGCGCCGGCGGTGTTCGCCGAGATCCGGCGCGCGTGGCTCGAGCACCTGGTGCTGCGCTTCCGCGGGCAGAAGCTCGGCGACCCGCAGCTGATCGCGTTCACGAAGCTCTTCGGCGAGCTCGATCCGCCGGGGCCGAATCCCTACGGGAAGTCGTTTCTGCCCGAGCATCCCGAGATCAACGTCATCTCGAACATCGTCGTCGGCGGCGCGCCGATCGGGGGCCTGGGCGACGGCGAGGCGATCTGGCACGCGGACATGACCTACGTCGAGCGCCCGCCGATGGGCGCGATCCTGCACGCGATCGAGGTGCCCGAGTCGGGCGGCGACACGTACTGGGCCAACATGTACCTCGCGTACGAATCGCTGCCGCTCGCGCTCGGCCTGAAGATCGAGGGTCGCGAGGCGATCCACGACGCGACCTACAACAGCGCCGGACAGATGCGCAAGGGCTACTCGGAAGTGACCGATCCGCGCAAAGCGCCCGGCGCGCTCCATCCGCTCATCTCCGTCCACCCCGAGACCGGCCGCAAGTGCCTGTTCCTCGGCCGGCGCCGCAACAGCTACATCGTCGGCATGGACCTCGAGGAGAGCGAGGACCTGCTCGATGCGCTCTGGGCGCACGCGTCCAGGCCGGAGCTCGTCTTCCGCCAGCAATGGAGAGCGGGCGACGTCGTCATCTGGGACAACCGCTGCACCCTGCACCGCCGCGACGCCTTCGACCCTTCCGCGCGGCGCCTCATGCACCGCACGCAGATCAAGGCCGCGGCCTAGAGATTGCGGTTCGCCTCCTCGAACCGGCGCACCGCGCGCTCGGAATCGAAGCGGCCCTCCAGCAGCGTCTCGGGATCCCACTCGCTGCGCTCGGCGGTGAAGAAGTCGCCGCCGTAGACGTGGATCGCGCCGGTGAGGCGTCCGATGGGATTGGTCACCGAGTGGATGACGTCGGGACCGAGCGGCTCGGCGTCGCCGACGCACAGCGAGCGCGCGCCGCGCGCCTCGATCAGGCCTTTCGATCCGCCCGGGACGCGGCGCCAGAAGATATTGTCCTCGCGCCCGGTGTACATGCCGATCACGGCCCACATGCGGTGGTCGTGCGGCATCAGCGTCCAGTTGGGCGCCCACACGACGTTGAGCACGGTCAACTCGGGCGACTGGTAGAGCTTCTGCAGCATCGCGCGCTTCGGCTCGCCCAGCGCGCGCATCACCGCCTGCGGCCCGGACACGGCGCGGGCGACCACCTCGCGCACGAGCTTGTGCGACGGGTCGGCCGCCGCGGCGTCGCGGCAGTCGGCGATGAAACGGTCGAGGTCGAACATGGGCATGGTCGGTCACCCTCGGCCCATGATAACGCGCTCCGCTACATCTGCCGGAACCGGTGCGCGAAGGGCTGGCTGACCGGCAGCGTCTCCTTGCGGCTCTTCAGCTTCACCGTCAGGCGCCCCGCGAAGTCGCGCGAGACGCCGGCGATCGCGGCGACGTTCACGATGGTCGAGCGGTGGATCTGCCAGAACGTCTCGGGGTCGAGCTCCTCGAGCAGCTCCTTGATCGACTTGCGGATGAGCGACTCGCTCGCCGACGTCACGGCGCGCGTGTACTTGGTGTCGGACTGGAAATAGCAGATCTCGTCGACGGTGATCAGCTTCACCTCCGCGCCGAGCGACGCGTTGATCCAGCGCAGGTACGAGCGCGCGGGCGCCGCGCGCGCGGCGAGCGCATCCAGCACGCGCGCGAGGTCGGGCGGCGCGGCCGAGAGCCGCTCCTTGACGCGCGCGCACGCGGTCGCGATCCGCGCCGCGGTGAGCGGCTTCATCACGTAGTCCACCGCGCCCTGCTCGAACGCCGCCACCGCGTGGTCGTCGTGCGCGGTCACGAACACCACGTGGTGGCTGCCGCTCGCGCGCCGCGCGATCTCGAGCCCGGTGAGCCCCGGCATCTGGATGTCGAGGAACAGCACGTCGGGCCTGCGCTCGTCGAGCGCGCGCATCGCCTGGAAGCCGTCGGCGCACTCGGCCACGACCTCGAGCTCGGGCCAGGCCGCGGCGAGCAGCTCGATCAGCTGCGCGCGCAGCACCGGCTCGTCCTCGGCGAGGACGGCGGTGGGCCGGCGCTCGCTCATGCCGCCGCGGCTACGCCTTCTTCGGCGTCTTCAGCTCGATGAGCAGCACGCGGGCCGGCGTCCTGCCGGTGTTCTCGACCTTGTGCGTCTCGGCCTCCGACCAGAAGACGTCGCCCAGCTTCTTGTCGCGCCGGACCTTGGCCCCGTCGGCGCCGGTCGCGATGCCTTGCCAGTCGCTGAGGACGACCGTCAGGTGCGCGGGATGCGAGTGCATGCCTTCGCCGCACACGCCCATCCCGGGCCGGCCGACGAAGTCGAGCACGCGCAGCTGGTCGTTCTCGAACGCGACGCGGTAGGCCCGCGGCATGATCTTCGCCGGGTCCTGTGCATCGGCGTCGGCGGCGCCGAGCTGCGCCGCCAGGCCACCCAGCCCTGCGATCAGGAGCTTCCTGCGGATGTTCTCGTTCTTCTTCATATCACCTCCTTGGGAAAGGTTAGCGCGAGGCTCGCGCGCACGTCGGCAACCGCCGCGCGCAGCGAGGCAATGACTTCCTCCAGCAGGCGGTCCGCGCCCGGCGGATCCGCTTCGTACATGCGCTCGAGCCGGCCGAGCGTCTCGAACAGCGATTCCGGGTCGATGCGCGCGCGCAGCCCGGCGAGCCGCGCCTCGGCCAGCCTGCGCTGCGAGGTCTCGCGCGCGAGCTCGGCCGCGCGCAGCGCCGCGAGCATGCGCGCGTGGCGCTGGCGCAAGCCGTACACGGCCGCCGCCAGTCCGCCGAAGAGGAGCATCAGCCACATGTGATAAACCGCGACGCTCGCCAGGTCCACGGGCTGGCCGGCATAGTCGCGCAGCAGCTGCAGCCCGAAGCGCTCGCGCAGCACGAGATGCATGAACGTCTGCCACGCGAGCACGCCGACCGTCGCCGCGAGCGCCACGCCGAGCACGAGCGACCACGGGCCGAGCGGCCGCGGCGCCGCGCGGACCTCGATCAGGCCGAGCGTCACGCCGAGCACCACGCCTTCGCCGCCCCATCCGAGAACCAGCGACGCGAGCAGCGCGGGCTGCTCCGCGCCCGGGACGAGCGCGTAGTAGTAGGCGAACTCGAGCAGCGCGATGCACGCGCCGAGCGCCGCCCCGCAGGCGGCCAGCCGCGTCACGGGCGCGCGGTCATCCACGCGCGTTCCTCAGCGGCACGGCGATGGTCGCCCGGATGCCGCGCGGCGCGTTAGCCCGCAGCTCGAGCGCCGCCTCGTCGCCGTAGAGCGCCGCCAGCCGGGCGCGCAGGTTCGCGAGCCCGGAGCCGCTGCCGGCGCTCTCCGTCAGCCCCGCGCCGGTGTCCGCGACCTCGACCTTCAGGCGCCGGTCCTCGACGCGCGCCGCGATGTCGATCGAGCCGCCCTCGGGAAGCGGGTTCAGGCCGTGCTTCACCGCGTTCTCGGTCAGCGTCGACAGCGCGAGCGGCGGGAACGCCATCTCCCCGAGCTCGCGCGGCACGTCGAGGCGGAAGCGCAGGCGCTCGCCCATGCGCACCTTCAGCACGTCCAGGTACGCCTGCGCGAGCTGGACCTCCTGGCGCAGCGTCGTCTCGTCGCGGCGCATCTGCGGCAGCGCCGCTCGCAGGTAGGCGATGAAGTTCAGCAGCATGGTGCGTCCCGTCGCCGGCTCGGTCTGGTAGAGGCGCTGGATGTTCGCGAGCGTGTTGAACAGGAAATGCGGCTCGATCTGCGCGCGCAGCGCCTGCAGCTGCGCTTCGGCGGCCTGGTGCTCGAGCTGGACGCGCTGCAGCTCGCTTTCGTGCGCGCGCCCGGCGGCGTCCGCGGCACGGCGGTGATAGACCCAGGCGGCATAGGCGAGCACCCCGAACACCGCCCAGCGCGCCACCTTCGCGGCCAGCACGCCGGCAACGGACACGTCGACGGGCAGCGGGGCGCGCAGCAGCTGCAGCCACTCCCCGGCGAGCGCGCCCAGCGCGACCGAGCACAGCAGCACGGCGTGCCTGGTGAGGGGGGAGCGCACGGGCAGCGACGCGGCGGCAGCCACCGCCGCGAACACGCATCCGCCCGGAAGCGCGAGATCCAGGAAGTAATCGGCCCATCCCTGCAGGATGTCGGTCCAGGGCCA
Source organism: Burkholderiales bacterium (assembly GCA_036518595.1). Lineage (GTDB taxonomy): Bacteria > Pseudomonadota > Gammaproteobacteria > Burkholderiales > SG8-39 > VBDM01. Next base: position 5,436 of record DATDMW010000072.1, on the reverse strand, counting down.
GTAGTCGTAGAGCTCGAGCTGGAAGAAGAACTGGGTGGAAAGAACGAGCACGAATGCGAGCGCAGCCAGAGCCCCGCGGAACAGGGGACCCCAGGGAACGGTGCCGAACTGCATCGTGCCGCAATTCTAGCCCCCCTTCGCAGCATCGGCGAGCCGCTCGAGCGTGAAGGTGTAGCTGACGTCGCCTTGCGGCTTGTGGCACGCGAGGCATTCGGCCTGGTTCACGCCCGGGCGATGCCGCTTCTCGGGCGTGAACAGCGCGTAGTTCCAGTTCTCGTTCCGCAGCAGCTCCGGGATGTCGCCGCCCCAGCCCTTGTCCCGCGCCATCGCCGCATAGCCGGTCAGGCGGTCGGCCAGCGGCCAGCCGTCGACGTCCGGCCGGGTGGAATACACCTCGACGAAGAGCATCGCGCCGTCGGGCAGCGGCCGCCCGGCCTTCGCCGCGCGAACGGCCGACGCGTTCGCGTAGTAGTAGCGCAGCTGGTTCCGGTCGGGGAAGAAGATCGTCGCGTAGCGCGTGAAGGCGGTCTTGTAGTCTTGCGGGAAAGCGACACCGGTCTTCGCCAGGTTCGGCAGCAGCTCCGATTTCGCGGCCGCGGCCGCCCCCGGCTGGGCGGCGAAATACGCCGCGAGGTCGGCGATGTCCTCGGCGCTCAACCGGGCGGCGATCGCGTTCATGATGGCCGCGCGGCTGGTGTTGCCGGGCTCTTTGCGCGTGCCGTCCTTGAAGAACTTCAGCTGCGCCTCGAGGTAGCCCGCCCGCTGCGCGGCGAGGTTGGGAATGCCCTCGCTCACGCTCACGCCGTTCGCGCCGTGGCAGGCCGCGCACACGGCGCCCGCCTTGGCCGCGCCGGCCGCGGGATCGGCCGCGTGAGCCGTCGACGCGAGCGCGGCCAGCAGCAGCGCTGCGGCTCTCACCGCTTGCTCCATTCGTCGACGAAGCCGTCGCGGTTCGGCATCTTCACGAGCGGCAGCGTCTTCGCGTCCATGCGTTCGTCCTCGCGCACGATGCCGTTCAGCCAGAGCACGTAGGCGCTGACCGCGTAGACCTCGTCGTTGGTGAGCGAGAGCGGCTCGCGCAGCGGCATGGCGCGGCGCACGTAGTCGAAGAGCGTCGTCGCGTGCGGCCAGTAGCTGCCGACGGTGCGCACGGGCTTGGCCGTGGCGAGCGTGCCGATGCCGCCCGCGAGCGGGTCGGCGGGCTTGCCCGCGCCCTTGTCGCCGTGGCACGAGACGCACTTCGCCGCGTAGACCGCGGCGCCCTGGCGGGCGGTGCCGGCGCCGGCGGGCAGGCCCGCGCCGCTCGGCGGGATGCTGATGTCGCGCGCGGCGATCTCCTCGGCGCTGGCCGCGCGCCCGAGATCCGGTCCGGCCGGTCCTGTCTGCGTCGCGCACGCGGCCAGGATCACCGCCCCGATGCAGGCCACGACGTGATCACGCGTATACATTTTTCACGCTCCCGTCGGCGGCGACCGACCAGCTGACGATCGAGTTGTTGTGGTAGATGTTCCCGGGCGACCACAGCGCGATCCAGTCCTTGCGCGCCGGCTGCACGTTGCCCTTCTCGTCGGTGGCGCGGCTCTGCAGCAGCGCCTCGCCGCCCGTCCAGCGCCAGGGCAGGCGGAAGCGCGCGAAGGCCTTCGGCCGCTCCTCGCCGGTGAGCGCCGCGTCCTTCCAGGTCGCGCCGCCGTCGGTCGACACCTCGACGCGGCGGATGCGCCCCGCCCCGGTCCAGGCGAGCCCGGTGATCTCGTACAGGCCGTGCCGCGGCAGCGTCATGGTCGACGAGGGCTTGGTGATCACCGACTTCACGCCCATCTCGTAGGTGAACTGCATCGCGCGGCCGTCCTTGCGCAGGTCGGTGTACTTGGACGTCTCGTCCTTCGTTTGCGTGGGCTCGCTGGTGGCCTTGAGCCGCCGCAGCCACTTCACGTTCATGTTGCCCTCCCACCCGGGCAGCAGCAGGCGCACCGGGTAGCCCTGCTCCGGGCGCAGGCGCTCGCCGTTCTGGTAGAGCGCGATCATCGCGTCGTCGAGCGCCTTCTCGAGCGGGACGCTGCGGCTCATGTGCGCCGAGTCGGCGCCTTCGGCCAGCAGCCATTTCGCTTCCGGCTTCACGCCGGCTTCCTCGAGCAGCGTGCGCAGCGGGATGCCGGTCCACTCGCTGCACGACATGTTGCCGTGGATCGCGCCCGCGGGAATCTGCAGCGGCTGCGGCGCGAGCGCCCGGTTGCTGTTGCCGGAGCACTCGACGAAGTGGATGCGCGTGGTCATCGGGTAGGAGAGCAGCGCGTCCATCGAGAACGTCAGCGGGCGCGCAACCAGGCCGTGGATCAGCAGCTCGTGCAGCTTCGGGTCGATGTCGGGAACGCCGCTGTGGCTGCGGTTCGAGTGCAGCCCGCTCGGCGTGATGATGCCCTCGAGCCGCTCGATCGGCGCGAGCGCCGCGCCCGTCCCGGGCGCGAGATCGCCGTAGGGCTTGAGGTAATGGCGCATCACCGGCTGCTCGAAGCGCGAGGGCTGTCCGTAGCCGTCGAAGGGCGCACCGTAGGCGCGCTCCCACGGCTGGCCGGCCAGGGTTTGCGCGCCCGCGTTCGCGGTCAGGCCCGCGGATGCGGCGCCGGTGGCGATCGCCGCGCCCTGGGCGAGGAACGCCCGGCGGCCCTGCGAGGGCCGGGGTGCGGCGGGCACGTCGAGCTGGTCTTTTTTCATGTGGGTTCTCCCGTGTTTCGCGAGACGTTGCCGCCGGAGCGCGCCGGCGGCAACGGGCTTGCGACGAACGCCAGCAATCGGCGACGAACGCCCCGAATGCGGCGACGGATCGGGCTACCGGCCGCGGGCGGCGACGCGGGTGGCGGACTCGTACGGCACCGTCTCGCCCGCCAGCACGGTCCCGCCCGAGTAGTTGCCGATCTCCAGGCCCATCGTGACCGGGTCGAGCCCGTTCGCGATCTCCTCGTCGGTGGGGCGGGTGTGCGCGGCGACCGGGCCGGACCCGTAGGGGACCGTCTCGCCGGCGAGCACGGTCCCGCCCGAGTAGTTGCCGATCTCGAGGCCCATCGTGATCGGATCGAAGCCGTTGGCGATGTCCGCGTCGACCGAGGCCGAGCGGGCGGCGATGGAGCCGGCGAGCGCCACCACGACGGTGGCGGCAACGGCGAAACGCGAGTACGAGCGCTTGGAATTTTTCATGACGGTTCTCCTCGTGAGTGAATACGGGAGCCATTATTCGGCGGCGCCAGGGCGCCGTGACCGTCATGCGACGAAGGCGAAAAAAGCGCGACGAAGCGCCGGAAACAGGGGAGGGAAAGTGCCGTGCTCTTCAGTCGAGCTTGGCGCCGGAAAGCTTCACCAGCTTCGCGTACTTCTCGTACTCGGCGCGCCGCAGCGCGTCGAACTCCTCCGGCGTGCTCGTGCCGACGCCGACGCCGAAGGCGATCATCTTCTCGCGGATCGCGGGATCCGCGACCGCGGCGACGACGCCGGCGTTGAGCTTCTCCACTTCCGCGCGCGGCGTTCCCGCGGGCACGAGCATGCCGAGCAGGGACGCCATGTCGAAGCCCGCGAGGCCGAGCTCGTCGAGCGTCGGCACGTCGGGCAGCGCCGGCGCGCGCTTGCCCTCGGCGCTCGCGAGGATGCGCACCTTGCCCGCCTTCGCGAACGCCGCCATCGCCGTGTAGCTCGAGAACGCGACCTGCACGTCGCCCGCGATCAGCGCCGGCGCCGCCTGCCCCATGCCCTTGTACGGCACGTGCACCATCCGGATGCCGGTCATCGACTTGAACAGCTCGGTCGTGATGTGGTGGATCGAGCCGTTGCCCGACGAGCCGTACGCGAGCTTCCCGGGGTGCGCCCTGGCGTACGCAACGAACTCGGCGTAGCTCGTCGCCGGCACGGAGGGATGGATCGTGAGGAAGGTCGGCAGCGTGGCGATGGTCGAGACGCCGTCGAAGTCCTCGAGCGGCCGGTACGGCACCTTCTTGTACAGATGCGGGTTGATCGCCCAGATCGCGCTGTCGCAGACGTACGCGGTGTAGCCGTCGGCGGGCGACTTCGACACCTGCTCGGCGGCGATGTTGCCGTTCGCGCCGATGCGGTTCTCGACGACCACCGTGCCCCAGCCCGAATCGGTCATCTTCTGCGCCACCATGCGCGCGAACACGTCGGGCGAGCCGCCGGGCGACGTGCCGACGATGACCTTCACGGTGCGGGAAGGGTACGTCTGTCCGAGAGCGAGCGTCGTGGCGAGAGCGAGCGCGAGGGCGGCGAGCGGACGCATGGCGGCTCCTACTTACTTCGAGATGACGGGTTCGTGCTTCAGCATCGGCATGACTTCCGAGGCGAAGAGGCTCACCGAGCGCAGCGTCTCGTCGAGCGTGAGATCGCCGAAAGCGAACTGGCCCACGAAGTAGTTCGCGCCGGCTTCGTCGGTCTGGCGCGCGACGAACTCGGCCGCCGCCTCGGGCGTTCCGGCGAAGGCGCGCCCGTCCTCGATGATCTCCTCGAAGCGCTCGGGCCGCGGGCGCAGGTGCTTCACGCCCATCAGCGACGAGAGATAGTTGAAGCTCGCGAGCCAGCGCTTGTACGCGCGCGCGGCGACCGCGCGCGCGTCCGCCGCCTTGCGGTCCACGTGAATGAAGCGCGCGAGGCCGATGCGCGGCAGCGGCTCGCCGGTGCGCGCCTCCTTCCACACCGCGCGAAACCGGTCGGTGCACGCGCGCATCTGCGCCGCCCAGTCGAGCGTCATGATGTTCATGCCGAGGCGCGCCGCGCGCTCGGCCGACTGCGGCGAGTGCACGCCGTACCACAGCGGCGGGTGCGGCATCTGCAGCGCGGGGATCGCGAGCGGCAGGCGCCGCGTGCGCCCGCCCTCCTCGTCGACGGTGACCGCGCCGCTGCGCAGCGCTTCGAGCACGAAGTCGATCGTCTCCTGGTTGGCGCGGTCGGCCTGCGCCGGATCGACGCCGAAGAAGCGCAGCTCCACCGCGAGCGCGCCGCGCCCGAACGCGAGCTCGAGCCGCCCGCCGCTCATCTGGTCGAGCATGCCGATCTCCTCGAGCAGCCGCAGGCGCGGATAGAGCGGCGACACGTACACCATCGGCCCGAAGCGCAGCCGCTGCGTGCGCTGCGCCACCGCGGCCAGGAACACCGAGGGCGACGCCGCCATGCCGAGCGGCGTCAGGTGGTGCTCGGCGACGTGGTAGCTGCGGAAGCCCGCGCGGTCGTACGCGGCGGCGATCTCGAGTCGCTCGCGGTAATAGCGCTCGGGCGACTGCGCGCCGAGGTCGAGGTGATCGAAGACGCCGACGTCCACGGCTACGCTTTCGGTGGCCAGATGCCCGCGCGCTCGAGCGCAGCCATCGACTCGCTCGTGAACTCGGCGCTCGGGCCGTCGCCGCCGATGATGAACATGAGAATCGACGGCTTGTTCTTCGG
>DATDMW010000071.1:0-10013 GCA_036518595.1 Burkholderiales bacterium | reverse complement strand
TCGACGAAGCGGTCGAAGATCGGCCGCTCGATGTAGACGCGCTCGGGCGCGAGGCACACCTGGCCGCAGTTCGAGAAGATCGCGTTCGCCATGCCCGCGACCGCGGCATCGAAGTCGCAGTCGGCGAACACAATGCCGGCGTTCTTGCCGCCGAGCTCGAACGAGATCGGCTTCACCGTCGGCGCGACCGCCTTCATGATCGCCGAGCCCGTCGTCGTCTCGCCGGTGAAGGTGATGCCGTTCACATCGGGATGCGTCGTGATGAACTCGCCGGCGGAGTCCGGCCCGAAGCCGTGCACGACGTTGTACACGCCGGGCGGCACGCCGCAGTCGTGCATGACCTCGGCGAGGAGCGTCGCGGTGGAGGGCGTCTCCTCCGAGGGCTTGGCGACGATGCAGTTGCCGGCGGCGAGCGCGGGCGCGAGCTTCCACGTGAGCAGCAGCAGCGGCAGGTTCCACGGCGCGATGACGCCGATCACGCCGAGCGGCTTGCGCAGCGCGTAGTTCACCGCGCCCTTGCCGTCGGGCGTGTCGAGAAAATACGACTCGGTGCCGTAGCTGCGCACGATGTCGGCGAAGACGCGGAAGTTCGCCGCGCCGCGCGGGATGTCGAGATGGCTCGCGAGCGAGACGGGCTTGCCGGTGTCGGCGACCTCGGCCTGGAGGAAATCGTCGAAGCGCTTCTCGACCCCGTCCGCGACCTTGCGCAGCAGGTCGACGCGCTGCTGCAGCGGCATCTTCCCCCACGGACCTTTCAGCGCCTTGCGCGCCCCCTGCACCGCGCTATCGACCATCGCGCGGTCGGCCTCGTGCACCTGCGCGACGACCGTGCCGTCGACGGGATTCAGCTTGGTGAACTGTTTTTTCGAGGTGAGGAACTCGCCGTTGACGTAGTTCTTGCGCTCGACGACTTTGAGGTTGGCGGTCATGGGGGCTCCGGGAACGCGAGGCGGACGCCCCACATTCTAATGCTACACTTCGAACTTTTCCGCGGGAGCAGCGATGAATTCGGCGGTGGCACGCCCGGCGATCGAGGGCCGGGAGCACTGGACGAAGAAAGGCGACGTGCGCCTCTTCCTCTGGCAGAAGGCGAACGCGGCCGGGACCGCGAAGCAGGGCACGATCCTGTTCGTTCACGGCTCATCGATGGCGTCGCAGCCGACCTTCGACCTGCGCGTTCCCGGGCGCCCGGACTCGTCGGTGATGGAGTGGTTCGCGAAGCGCGGCTTCGACACCTGGTGCATGGACCACGAGGGCTACGGCCGCTCGGACAAGAAGCGCCCGATCAACTGCGACATCCCGAACGGCGCCGACGACCTGAAGGCCGGCACCGACTACATCCTGAAAACCACCGGCGCGAAGAAGCTCCTCGTCTACGGCATCTCCTCGGGCGCGCTGCGCGCGGCGCTGTTCGCGCAGCGCCATCCCGAGCGCGTCGCGCGGCTCGCGCTCGACGCCTTCGTGTGGACGGGCGAGGGGAGCGCGACGCTCGCCGAGCGCAAGAAGAAGCTGGCGCAGTTCGCGGCGACCAACCGCCGCCCGATCGACAAGGCGTTCGTGCACAGCATCTTCGACCGCGACCACCCGGGCACGGCGGACGAGGCCACGATCGAGGCCTTCGCCGATCAGATCGTCGCGCTCGACGACTCGGTGCCGACCGGCACCTACGTCGACATGTGCTCGAAGCTGCCGGTGGTCGATCCCTCGAAGATCACGGTGCCGACCATCATCATGCGCGGGCAGTGGGACGGCATCGCGAGCTTCGACGACCTGATCCGGTTCTTCGAGCGGCTGCCGAACCCCGACAAGACATTCTCGGTGATGGCCGGCATCTCGCACGCGAGCTTTCAGCAGAAGAACTACCTGATGGTCTACCACATCCTTCACGCCTTCTTCGCGCAGCCGGAGCCGGTGTACAGGGGGTAGGAGAGGCCGCGGGAAGCAACGAGGACGAAGGAGAGAGCACACATGATCCACGCAACGAAAACGATCCAGGCGGCGGCGCTCGCCCTGGGCCTGGCGCTCGCCGCGCCGTCTTTCGCGCAGAAGTATCCCGACCACCCGGTGCGCATCGTCATCCCGCTCTCGCCGGGCGGGACGACCGACGTCCCGGGGCGCATCATCGCGCAGAAGCTCTCGGAGACGATGGGGCAGCAATTCTTCGTCGAGAACCGCGCCGGCGCCGGTGGCACGATCGGCAGCGACTACGTCGCGAAGTCGAAGCCCGACGGCTACACGCTGCTGCTCAGCGCGACTCCCTTCGTGATCGCGCCGCACGTGTACCGGAAGCTGCCGTACGACGCGCTCAAGGATTTCGATCCCGTGATGAAGATCGCCGAAGGGCCTTACGTGCTGGTGGTGCATCCGTCGCTTGGCGTGAGCTCGGTGAAGGAGCTGATCGCGCTCGCGAAGAAGCAGCCGGGCAAGATCGACTTCGCCAGCTCGGGCAACGGCGGCGCGCAGCACCTGGTGACCGAGCTGTTCATGTACATGGCCGGCATCAAGATGAACCACGTGCCCTACAAGGGCAGCGGCCCCGCGCAGCAGGACCTGATGTCGGGCATCGTCAAGGTGAGCTTCGTCGGCACGCCGATCGCGATCCCGCAAACGAAGTCGGGCCGCCTGAAGGCGCTCGGCGTGAGCACACCCAAGCGCTGGCCCGACCTGCCGAACGTGCCGACGATCGCCGAGGCCGGCGTGCCGGGCTTCGAAGCCGTGGTGTGGATCGGGATGCTCGCGCCCGCCGGCACGCCGAAGGAGATCGTGACCCAGCTGAGCGGCGAGATCAAGAAGCTCCTGGGCGACAGCGAGGTGAAGAAGCTGCTCGACCCGACCGGAATGGATCCCGCGCCCGATACGCCCCAGCAGTTCGCCAGGTTCCTCAGGGAGGACTACGACAAGTGGGGCAAGGTCGTGAAGGAATCCGGCGCGACCGTTCAGTAGGTCGTCATTCTGAGCGCGCAGCGCGAAGAATCTGCTTCTTGACGCCTAAAGCAGATCCTTCGCTTCGCTCAGGATGACATGCGCGAGGCCATCTTCCTGCTCGCGCTCGCGAGCACCAATTCCGGGATCGCGCTGCGCGTCATCGAGCCGATGCTGCCGCAGCTCGCGGCGGACTTCGGCGCGAGCGTCTCCGAGACCGCCATCGTCATCATCGCGTACGCGATCGCGCAGCTCATTCACGGGCCGCTCGGGGACCGCTTCGGCAAGCTTCGCGTCGTCACGCTGACGCTGTTCTGCGCCGGCGCGGGCTGCTACGGCTGCGCGCTCGCGCAGGGCCTCGCATCGCTCTCGGCGATGCGCTTCGTCACCGGCGCCTTTGCGTCGACGCCGGTGATCCTCGGGATGGCCTACATCGGCGACCGCGTCGCGGTCGCGGAGCGGCAGCCGGTGATCGCGCGCTTCGTGATGGGCACGATCTCGGGCCAGGCGCTCGGGCCTTTCATCGGCGGCGCGGTGACCGATCTCGTCGGCTGGCGCGGCACCTTCGCGCTGATCGGCACGATCTTCATGGTCGTCGCGACCGTGCTTCTCGTGCGCACGCGCAGCCAGTGGGCCGGCGACCTCGGAAAGAAGTTCGAAGGCAACCCGTTCGCGACGCACCTCAGGCTCGCGCACGAGCCGCGCGTGCGGCGCGTGCTCGCGGTCGGCGCCATCGAGACGTTCTTCTTCTTCGGCGCCTTCTCGTTCCTCGGCGCGTACTTCAAGCTCAAGTTCGGGATGAGCCTCACGCTCGCGGGCGCGATCCTCGCCGGCTTCGGCGTCGGCGGCGTGCTCTACGGGCTGATGGTGCGGCGGCTGCTGATGGAGCTGGGGCAGCGGGGCCTCGTCCTCTGGGGCGCGATCTGGTGCTGCGTCTTCTTCGCGGCGACGGCGCTCACGCCCGTGTGGCCGGTGCTGTTCGTGTGCACCATCGGCCTCGGGTATTCATTCTACATGCTGCACAACACGCTGCAGGTGAAGGCGACCGAGATGTCGTCCACCGCGCGCGGCACGGCGGTCGCGATGTACTCGTCGGCGTGGGCGATCGGCCAGGCGGTGGGGGCGGCGGGGATGGGGCTCAGCATTGGATGGCTGGACTACGCGCCTTCGATCGTCGCGTTCGGCGCGGGATACTTGCTGCTCGGGGTCTGGCTGAGGAGGAATCTCGAGAAGCTATAGCGTGTTCTATCGCGGAAGCGATCCGAGTCTTCTCAGCTGCGGGAAAAGCCGCAGTCCCGCGGCGGCGATCATGACCGTCGCGATCCCTCCGGCCACCACCGCAACCACCGGCGTCGTCAGCATCGCCAGCGCCCCCGACTCGAACGCCCCCAGCTGGTTCGACGACTGTATGAACACGCGGTTCACCGCGGACACCCGCCCGCGCACTTCGTCCGGCGTGTAGAGCTGCACAACGGTCTGCCGGATCACGACGCTGACGTTGTCCATCGCGCCCACGCAAACGAGCGCGACGAGCGACAGCCAGAACGACGTCGACATGCCGAACACCGCCGTCGCGAGCCCGTACCCGGCGAGCGAGACGAAGAACGCGCGGCCGACGTGGCGCGGCTCGCGCGCGCCCTGGAAGAACGCCATGGCCAGCGCGCCCATCGCGGGCGCGGCCGAGAGCCAGCCGAGCTCGCGCGGGCCGACGTGCAGGATGTCCTTCGCATAGAGCGGCAGCAGCGCGGTGGCGCTCGCGAAGATGACGGCGAGGAGGTCGAGCGACATGACGCCGAGGACGACGGGCGTGCGCCAGACGTGTGCGAGTCCCGCGAACAGGTCGCCCCAGGTGGTCGCGCGGCGCGCCGGGAGCGCGGCGCGCGCGGGGATGCGCGTGGCGAGCACCAGCGCGAGGACGATCAGCGCGGCGTTCGTGCCGTACACGATGCTCGCGCCGCCGTAGACCGCGATCATCGAGCCGGCGAGCGCCGGCCCGGAGATCGACGCCAGCTGGTACAGGCTCGAGCTCCATACGACCGCGTTCGGGAACACCGGGCCGGGGACGAGCTGCGGCAGCAGCGCGTCGCGCGCCGGCCGGTTGATGACGTGTCCCGTGGTGCTGACGGCCGCCCAGAAGTACAGCCATCCGACCCCGGCGCCTGCGATCGCGGCGACCGCGAGTCCGGTGGACGCCGCGCCCCACAGCACGAACGAGGCGATCATGACCTTGCGCCGGTCGAAGCGGTCGGCGATCTCGCCCGCGGGAAGGAAGAACAGCATGGCGGGCACGAACTGCGAGAGCCCGATCAGCCCCAGCGCCATCGCCGACCCGGTCCGGTTGTACATGTCCCAGCCGAGGGCCACGGCCTGCGTCTGCTGGAGCACGGCCGACAGCAGCACGACCACCGCGAACAGGCGGAAGTCGCGCACCCGGAAGGCGGCGTAGCGGTCGTGCGGAATGGCGGCGTCGGACATAAAAAACGGGCGCTCCGGCGCCCGGACGGATTGTATCCGGGAACCGGCTATAATTCCCCGCATCCCGGCCGTACCCGCTCGCCGCTCTCCATTTTTCTCGATGAGGTCCGCATGAACACTCGTGACGCCGCGCTCGCGAAAGTCCGCGAGCTCCACCACTACATCGGCGGGAAGCACGTCAAAGGAGAGGGCGGCCGCTTCGGCGACGTCTACAACCCGACCACCGGCGCGCTCGCGGCGAAGGTGCCGCTCGCGTCCAGGGCCGAGGTGGAGAAGGCGATCGCCGACTCGAAGCGCGCCTTCGCCGAGTGGTCCGAGACCTCGCCCGTGGCGCGGGCGCGCGTGATGTTCCGGTTCAAGGAGCTGGTCGAGAAGCACATCGACGAGCTCGCCGCGATCGTCTCGTCCGAGCACGGCAAGGTGCTCTCCGACGCCAAGGGCTCGGTGCAGCGCGGGCTGGAAGTGGTCGAGTTCGCCTGCGGCATCCCGCACCTGATGAAGGGCGAGTATTCCGACAACGTCGCGACCGGCATCGACCTGTACTCGATCCGCCAGCCGATCGGCGTGTGCGCGGGCATCACGCCGTTCAACTTCCCGGCGATGGTGCCGATGTGGATGTTCCCGGTCGCGATCGCGTGCGGCAATACCTTCGTGCTGAAGCCCTCGGAGAAGGACCCCTCCACCGGCCTGCGTCTCGCCGAGCTGATGCTCGAGGCGGGCGCACCCGCGGGCGTGCTGAACGTGATCAACGGCGACAAGGAGGCGGTCGACACGCTGCTCGCCGACCCGCGCGTCGCCGCGGTGAGCTTCGTCGGCTCGACGCCGATCGCGAAGTACGTGTTCGCGACCGGCTCGGTGAACGGCAAGCGCGTCCAGGCGCTGGGCGGCGCCAAGAACCACATGATCGTCATGCCCGACGCCGACATCGAGGTCGCGGCCGTCGCGCTGATGGGCGCGGCCTACGGCTCGGCGGGCGAGCGCTGCATGGCGGTGTCGGTCGCGGTGCCCGTGACCGAGCGCACCGCGAACGAGCTGATCGAGGCGATGACGCCGCGTATCAAGAAGCTCAAGGTCGGCCCGTCCGATGATCCCGCGTCCGAGATGGGGCCGCTCGTCACCCGCGAGCACCGCGACAAGGTGAAGGGCTACGTCGACCTCGGCGTGAAGGAAGGCGCGAGCCTGGTCGTCGACGGCCGCGACTTCAAGGTCGCCGGGCAGCCGAACGGCTTCTTCCTCGGCGGGTCGCTGTTCGACAAGGTGCGCACCGACATGCGCATCTACAAGGAGGAGATCTTCGGGCCGGTGCTCTCGGTCGTGCGCGCGAAGAATTTCGAGGAGGCGCTGGCCTTGCCCTCGGACCACGAGTACGGCAACGGCGTCGCCATCTTCACGCGCAACGGCGACGTCGCGCGCAACTTCACGCACAAGGTCAACTGCGGCATGGTCGGCATCAACGTGCCGATCCCCGTGCCGCTCTCCTTCCACAGCTTCGGCGGCTGGAAGAGCTCGATCTACGGCGACATGAACCAGCACGGGCCCGAGGGCGTGCGCTTCTACACGCGCCTCAAGACCGTGACCGCGCGCTGGCGCGAGGGCGTGAAGCCCGGCGCGAGCTACGGCATGCCCATATTCAAATGATCTGCGCGGCGTGATCGACGCCTGTGATTGACCTTCGCGACATCCGCTACCTCCGGATCGGCACGCCCGACCTCGAGTCGGCGGTCGAGTACGCGACCACGATCGTCGGGCTGCAGCTGGTGGCGCGCGAGGGCAGGGCCGCGTACTTCCGCTCGGACAAGGCCGGCGTGCGCGGCGACACGCGCGACCACACGCTCGTGTACTTCGAGGGCAGGGCGGACGATCACGCGGTCGGATTCGACCTGCGCGACCCGGAGGCGCTCGACGCCGCCGCGGCGGCGCTCGAGAAGGCGGGCCGCCCGGTCCACTACGGCACGAAGGACGAGTGCGAGCAGCGCCGCGTGCGCGCCTTCGTCGCGTCGAGCGACCCGAGCGGCAACAGGATCGAGATCGTGTCGCGCCCGTACCACTCGGGCCTGCGCTACCACCCGGCGCGCGACGCCGGCATCACGCACTTCAGCCACATCGGGCTGCGCACCTCGAACGCGGCGCGTGACGAGGCGTTCTGGACGAAGATCTGCAACGCGCGCGTGTCCGACTGGATCGGCGATGCGCCGCTGCTGCGCATCGACACGATCCACCATTCGCTCGCGCTGTTCCCGTCGCCGCATCCCGGGGTGCAGCACATCAACCACCAGGTCGAGGACATCGACGACGTCATGCGCTCGTACTACTTCCTGCGCGAGAAGGGCGTGAAGATCGTCTTCGGGCCCGGGCGGCATCCGTCGTCCTCGGCGGTGTTCCTCTACTTCGAAGGGCCCGACGGCATGGTCTACGAGTACTCGGTCGGCGTGAAGCACATCCGTCCCGAGGACGAGGCGAGCTACCGCCCGCGCCAGTTTCCGTTTTCGCCCGAGTCATTCTGCATGTGGGGCTCGCGGCCGGATATACCGGAATTCAGGAAAGACGAGAAACCCAAGGGCGGCAAGCTGAAGACCGCTGCCTGACCGCGACACGAAGGAGGAGACGATGCAACGGATTTTCCGTGCGGCCGTGGTCGCGCTCGCGTTTGCGCTCGTTTCGTGCGCGAGCGTCGCGCCCGAGCCTCCCAGGACGCTCACGCCGGTCAACCTCATCGTCTTCCCCGGCGGTTTCAACTGGCCGGTCTGGGTCGCGCAGGAGAAGGGCTTCTTCGCGCGCGACGGCATCGAGGTGAAGGTCACGCCGACGCCGAGCTCGGTGTTCCAGCTGACCAACCTGATCGACGGCAGGTTCGACATCGCCATGACCGCGGTCGACAACCTGATCGCGTACCGCGAAGGGCAGGGCGAGGTCCCGAAGATCGGCCCGGACCTGTTCGCGTTCATGGGCGGGGACAACGGCTTCCTGCGTCTCGTCACGATCCCGAGCGTGCGCAGCTTCGACGACCTGCGCGGAAAAACCCTCTCGGTCGACGCGCTCACGACCGGCTACGCGTTCGTGCTGCTCGAGATCCTGGAGCGCAAGGGCCTCGTCCACGGCCGCGACTACCAGACCGTCTCCGCGGGCGGCGTGCTGCAGCGCTTCCAGCAGCTCATGGAGCAGAAGCACGCGGGCACGCTGCTGCTCTCGCCGTTCGAGGTGCAGGCCGAGGCGAAGGGCTTCAACCGGCTCGCGAACGCGATCGACGTGCTCGGGCGCTACCAGGGCCTGGTCGGCGGCGCGCGCAAGAGCTGGGCCGACGCCCATCGCGAGGCGGTGATCGGCTACATCCGCGCCTATGTCGACGCGGTGGAATGGCTCTACGATCCGCGCAACAAGGACGAAGCGATCGCGATCTTCCTGAAGAACCTGCCGCAGGCCGGGCCGCAGGGCGCCGAGACCTCGTACCGTATCCTGCTCTCGCCCACGGACGGGTTCCAGCGCAAGGCGCAGATCGACATGGAAGGCGTGCGCACCGTGCTGCAGCTGCGCTCGAAATACGGCAAGCCGCAGAAGACGCTCGCCGATCCCGCCAGGTACTACGACGACAGTTTCTATCGCGCCGCGATGGCGCGCTGAAGGAGAAAGACGCATGACGACGATCAACGTCAACGGCAAGCCGCACGCCGTCAAGGCGGCGCCCGACACGCCGCTGCTGTACGTGCTGCGCAACGAGCTCGAGTTGAACGGGCCGAAGTTCGGCTGCGGCCTCGCGCAGTGCGGCGCGTGCACCGTCCATATCGACGGCCGCCCGATGCGCTCCTGCTCCGTCCCGGTCTCGACGGTCAAGGGCAAGGTCGTCACGATCGAGGGTCTGGGCACGCCCGAGAAACCGCATCCCGTGCAGAAGGCCTTCGTCGAAGAGCAGGCGGCGCAATGCGGCTACTGCATCAACGGCATGGTGATGACCGCCGCGGCCTTCCTCGCGAAGAACCCGAAGCCGAGCGACGCCGACATCCGGAAGGCCATGGACGGCAACCTGTGTCGCTGCGGCACGCACATGCGCATCCTGCGCGCGGTGAAGCGCGCCGCCGGGGAGGCCGCATGAAGATCGACCGCCGCGAGTTCCTCAGGAGCGCCGGAGCGCTCGTCGTCTCCTTCTCGATTCCCCTCGACGTCCTGGCCCAGGCCCCGGCGCAGGCGCGGCCGAACCCGAAGCTGCAGCAGCTCGACGCGTGGCTGTCCGTCGGCGGCGACGGCAAGGTCAGCGTCTACACGGGGAAGGTCGAGCTCGGCACCGGCGTGCAGACCGCGCTCGCCCAGCTCGTCGCCGACGAGCTCGACGTGCCGTTCGAGCGCGTGCACATGGTCATGGGCGACACGGCGCTGTGCCCCAACCAGGGGCCCACGGTGGGCAGCCAGACGATGATGCGCGCCGGGCCGCAGCTGCGCCAGGCCGCGGCCGAGGCGCGCCAGACGCTGCTCGGGCTGGCGTCGTCGAAGCTCGACGCCCCGGTCGAGCGCCTCACGGTCGCCGACGGCGTCGTCGCGGCGCCGGGCGGCAAGAGCGTGTCGTACGCCGAGCTGATCGGCGACAAGAAATTCGATCACGCGATGACGGGCAAGGCGAAGACCAA
>DATDMW010000070.1:0-8635 GCA_036518595.1 Burkholderiales bacterium | reverse complement strand
CGTCCCATGCGATGCGCGCCGGACCGCCTTTCGCCGCGAACGCGATCAGATTGTCCCGGTCTTCGGCCATGAGCAGCGTCGGGTAGCGGCCGAACGCCGATTCGATGCGCCCGAGGTAGGCGTCCATCTTGCGCGCATCGGCCATGAAGTTGACCACCATGACGCCGCCTTCGCGCAGCGACGCGAACGCGGCGTCGTAGAACGGCTGCGTGCACAGCGCCTCGGGCGTCTCGCCGTCCTCGAAGCCGTCGACCACGAGGACATCGGCCGAGGCCGGGCGCCGCGGAACGACGTCCGCGCCGTCCGCCACCACGACCTCGAGTCGGTCGTCGTCCTCGGGAAAATGGAAATGCCGGCGGGCGACGGTGACGACCTCCGGGTTGATCTCGACGACGGCAACGCGCGTCTCGCCCATCCGCTGATGGATGAAGCGCGCCATCGAGCCGCCGCCCAGCCCGATCATGAGCACGTCGCGCGGCCGCGGACAGAACAGCAGGAACGCCATCATCGCGCGCACGTAGTCGAGCTCGAGCCGGTCGGGCTCGTCGATGCGCAGCCCGCTCTGGATCGCCTCGCCGCCGATGTGGAGGTAGCGCACGCCGTCCTCCTCGACGATCTGGATGCCGGAATCGCGCCCGGCGGGCCACCGGCGCGCGCGCTGCTTCGCTCCCACGAGGCTGGACCTCCCGCGACAGTAAAATGCGACCGCACCGATGATCGCGGAAAGGGCCCTCTGATGCAATGCCTGCGGCGCTGTCTGCTCGGATTCGTCGTATTCACCCTCGCGCTGACGGCATCGGCCGCGCTCGGCCTGTACTACGCCGCGCGCTGGCTGGACGATCCCGATCCTCCCGGGAAGTCGGCCGCCATCCTCATTCTCGGCGGCGATTCCACTCGGGCGATCGAGGCCGCGGACCTGTACCAGGCGGGCTACGCTCCGAAGGTGTACATCAGCGCGCCGATACGGGAGCCGCGCGAGCGCCGGCTGGAGTCGATCGGCGTCATCATGCCGAGCGACGAAGACACGATGCGGCGCGTGCTGGCCATTCGCGGGGTGCCCGGAAGCGCGGTCGACCTGCTGGCACGCGACATGATCAGCACCGTCGAGGAGGCGCGGACCACCGCGCAGCGGCTGGCGGGCGTCCCCGGGCCTCTGCTCGTCGTCACGTCGCCCTACCACGTGCGCCGGGCGCGCATGATCTTCCATTCCGCGATGCCCGATCGCGAGCTGCGCTTCATCGCCAGCCGCTACGAGGCTTTTCCGGCGGACTGGTGGCGCGACCAGACCGCGTCGCGCAACGTCGTGCTCGAGCTGACGAAGATGGCGTACTACGTCCTGGGCGGACGTTTCTAGGCGGGCTGCACCTCGACCAGGCAGTCGTAGAAGGTCGCGCCGCGGCCGAGGTCGGTGAGCGCCTGCGAGGTGACCTCGTTCGCGTTCGCGCCGTCGCTCGAGAGCTTCTTCCACCACACCGACAAGGCGACGACGACGCCCCGGCGCGCCGCATCGGAGACGCGGGCCTTGGCCGTGAACGCACCGCGGTCGTTGAAGATGCGCACGGTGTCGCCCTCGCGTATCCCTCTCGCCCGCGCGTCGTCGGGATGGATGTCGAGGCTCGGCGCGCCCGCCTCGGCGATCGCGAACGGCAAGTTCGCGAACGACGAGTTCAGGAAATGCCGGTTCGGCGGCGAGATCATCGCGAGCGGGTACTTCGCGGCGAGCGCCGGGTTGGAGACGACCGACTCGCGCGGCGGCACGAAAGTCGGCAGCGGGTCGATGCCCATTTTCTTCGCGGTCTCGCTGTAGAACTCGCATTTTCCGGACGGCGTCGGGAAGTTGCCTTCCGCGAACGGCGCGAACGTCTCGGGAACGTCGAGCCGCTTCCAGCCTTCGCGCTTGAGCGCGTCCCACTCGATGCTTTTGCCGTACGGACCCGCGAGCGCGAGCGCCTGTCGACACACCTCGTCGTCGCTGTCGTAGAGGCACCCGTCGTCGAAGCCCATTTTGCGCGCGAGGCGGCGGAACACCTCGCCGTTCGGCAGCGACTCGCCGAGCGGCGCGATCGCCGCGTTGTTCGCCATGAAGTACAGGTGGCCGTAGGCGCTGTGCACGTCGGTCTGCTCGAGCTGCGACGTCGCGGGCAGCACGATGTCGGCGTAGTCGCAGGTATCGGTGAGGAACAGGTCGTGCACCACCGTGAACAGGTCCTCGCGCGAGAACCCGCGGATCACCTTGCGCGACTCGGGCGCGACCGCGACCGGATTCGAGTTGTAGACGTAGAGCGCGCGCACCGGCGGCGCCGCGTCGTTGAGCGCGTCGCCGATCGCGCTCATGTTGATCGTGCGCGGCTTCGGGCAGCGCGATTTCGCGAGCAGGTCCGGGCGCCCGAGCTTGGCCGTGTCGACGCCGAAGAAGCCCGCGGTCGTGAGCACGACGCCGCCCGCGGGATCGCGCCATGCGCCGACCAGCGCCGGAAGACAGGCGATCGTGCGCGCCGCCATGCCGCCCCCCGAGGTGCGCTGCATGCCGTAATTGAGCCGGATCGCCGCGGGCTTCACCGTCGCGTACTCGCGTGCGAGCCGCACGATCCTCTCCGCCGGCAGGCCCGTGATCCCGGCGACGAGCTGCGGCGGGTAATCGGCGAGCCTTTGCTTCAGCGCGTCGAAGCCGACGGTGTGGCGCGAGACGTACTCCCCGTCCACCAGCCCTTCGGCCACGATCACGTGCATCATCGCCAGCGCGAGCGCGCCGTCGGTCCCGGGCAGCGGCGCGACGTGCTCGCTGCACTTCTCGGCGGTGAGGCTGCGGTACGGGTCGATCGCGATCACCTTCGCGCCGCGGCGCTTCGCCTCCTGCACGCGCGACCACAGGTGCAGGTTCGAGACAATCGGGTTCGAGCCCCAGATCAGGATGAGCTTCGCGTCCTCGAAGCGCTCGGGGTCCATCCCGACCGATCCGCCGAGCGTGATCGCGATCCCGGCCTTGCCGGCCGAGGAGCAGATCGTGCGGTCGAGCAGCGACGCGCCCAGGCGGTGGAAGAAGCGCTTGCCCATCGCGTGCCAGTTCACGTAGCCCATATGGCCGGCGTAGTCGTACGGCAGGATCTGCTGCGGGTCCTCGGCGGCGAGCGCGGCGAATCGCTCCGCGATCTCGGCGAGCGCCTGGTCCCACGAGATGCGCTCGAAGCGGCCCTCGCCCTTCGCGCCGACGCGCCTCATCGGGAAGAGGACGCGCTCTTCGCTGTAGGTGCGCTCGAGGTAGCGCGCGACCTTGGTGCACAGCGTCCCCGCGGTGAACGGATGGTCTTTCGCGCCCTCGACCTTCACGGCGACGCCGTTCTCGACCGTGACCTCCAGCGCGCAGGTGTCGGGACAGTCGTGCGGGCACGCGGCGCGCACGACGGTGCGCCGGGGCGGGGCTTTCTTGACGGGCGCCTGCATGGCTCCCCGAATTCTACGCCGTCACTGCGCGCCTCACATCGTGCGGCGGAAGAAGCGCGAGCGGATCGCCTGGCCGATGCGGTAGACGGCGTGCCGCGCCGCCGCCATCACGCCGCCCATGAGCAGGAAGCCGGGGATCTGCCCCACGAAGCACTCGTACGTGACCGCCACGCCCGCGTCGGCGAGCCGCCGCGCGTAGGCCTCGCCCTCGTCGTGCAGCGGATCGAAGCCCGCGGTCACGATATACGCCGGCGGCAGCCGCGACACGTCGCGCGCGCGCAGCGGCGACGCGCGCCAGTCGGCCGCATCCTCCTCGCCTCGCAGGTAGTGGCCGCGGTACCAGCGCATGTCATCGCGCGTGAGACCGTAGCCTTGCGCGAGCCGCGCGTACGACGCGCTGCCCAGGCCGAGATCGGTCACCGGGTAGAAGAGCACCTGCAGCGCGGGCGACGGGCCTCCCGCGTCGCGCGCCGCCAGCGCCGCGACCGCCGCGAGATTGCCGCCCGCGCTGTCGCCGCCGACGACGATGCGCGCCGGATCCGCGTCGAGCGCAGCGGCGTTCTCGCACACCCACCCGAGCGCCGCGACGGCGTCGTCGACCGCGGCGGGAAAGCGGTGCTCGGGCGCGAGCCGGTAGTCGACCGACACGACCGCGCAGCGCGCGTGGTTCGCGATGCCGCGGCACACCGCGTCGTGCGTGTCGAGGTCGCCGCACACCCAGCCGCCGCCGTGGAAGTACACGAGGCACGGCAGCGGGGCGCCCGCTTCGGCGCCGTAGCCGCGGTAGTAGCGCGCCGGGACCGTGCCCGCCGGCCCCGGGATCCCGAGCGCGCGCGTCTCCCCCGCCTCGGGCGTCGCCGGCGCGAGCGCGCGGCGCGACTCGCGGTACGCGCGGCGCACCGCGGCGATGTCGGACGGATCGGGGGCCGCCTCGTCGAGGGAGGCGCGCGCCGCCGCGTCGAGGTACGCGCGCGCCTGCGGGTCGAGCTTGGGCGCCGCTTCGCCGAGCGCCTCGCTCATCGGGCCGCCCGGCGGATCAGGCCGCCACCGGCGCGCCGCGGCGCTTCAGCGCGAACCAGGCGACCGTCACGGCGATCACCGCGGCGACGGGCGCCGCGAGCAGGTTGAGGGTCCGCCAGCCGTTCGTCTCGAGCAGCAGCCCCGAGCTGAACGACGACGTCCCGAGCACGACGAAAATGATCAGGTCGTTCACGCCCTGGGTCTTGGCGCGCTCCGAGGGCCGCGCCGCGCCCGCGATCAGCGTCGTGCCGCCGATGTACAGGAAGTTCCAGCCGACGCCCAGCGTGACCAGCGCGAACCAGAAGTGCGGGACGCTGATGCCGGAGAGCGCGATGCCGATCGCGACGAACTGCAGCGCGACGCCGGCGAACATCACGGCGGCGACCCCGAAGCGGCGGATGAGGTTTCCCGTGAACAGCGAGGGACCGAACATGCCGATGACGTGCCAGCCGATCACCGTCGCGGCCGCGCCGTACGGATGCCCGCACACCGCCATCGCGAGGGGCGAGGCGGTCATGAGCAGGTTCATCGTGCCGTAGCCGAGCGCGGCAGCGACGACGGCGACGACGAACTGCGGCTGCGCCATGATGGCGCTCAGCGGCCGCGCCGGCTCGGCCGCGGCGGACTCCTGGACCGGCGGAATCTCGAGCAGTTGCAGCAGCGCGATCACGAGCGCGAGGAAGCCGATGAGCGCGAGGTAGCCGCCGAGATACAAGGTGGGCAGCAGGCCGACCGTGAGCTTGCTCGTCTCCGGGCCGATGATCCCGCCCACGAGCCCGCCGGCGAGCACCAGGGAGATGGCCTTGGGCCTGAACTCCGGGCTCGCCGAGTCGGCGGCGGCGAACCGGTAATACTGCGCGAACGCGTTGTACACCCCGAAGACGGTGGTTCCGAGGCACAGCATCCAGAAGCTCGCGGCGTGCAGCGCCCAGGCGCACAGCGCCGCGCCGAGGACGCCGATCAGCGCTCCGAGCGTGAATCCCGCGCGCCGCCCCACGGCTTTCATGAGCAGAGAAGCGGGGAACGTCGTCAGCGCCGCGCCGACCACCCACCCGGTGACGGGCAGCGTCGCGAGCGCCTTGTTCGCAGCGAGCGCGTAGCCCGCGAGCCCGTTGAGCGCGATGACCGTGGAGTTGTTCGTGAACAGGAGCGCCTGGCACGCGGACAGCACGGCCACGTTTTTTTTCGCGATTTCCATGGGGTTGCCGCCGGGTGTGACAGGCGATTGTCAGGATCAACGTCGCGTCATTATAGCGAACGCGCGGCGCCAGCGCGCCGCGAACGCCGGTCGCGCCACTCGGAAATCGCCGCTGCTTCCCTCGAAAAACCGCTCTCGGGTGGTTGACTTTTCCCTCGGGTTGCAGCACTCTCGCGTTGCCCGTACGCCATAGTGCGGTGTCCCTACCAGCCGGTACTTAGAGGAGAGAATACGATGGCCAAGAAGAAATCGAGCAAGAGAAAACCGAACGCTGCCTTCATGAAGGCCATGACCCCGAGCGCGGCGCTCGCCGAGGTCGTAGGCTCCAAGCCGATGCCGCGCACCGAAGTGACCAAGAAGATCTGGCAATACATCAAGCGCAAGGGTCTCCAGGACAGCAAGAACCGCAGGAACATCAACGCCGACGACAAGCTCAAGGAGGTCTTCGGCGGCAAGAAGACCGTCTCGATGTTCGAGATGACCAAGCTGGTCAACAAGCACCTGAAGTAACACGCCCCCCTGAAAACAGACGGGGCGCCTTCGGGCGCCCCGTTGCTTTTCGCAGGCCGCGGCTCAGTGCTTGCGCTTGTAGTCCTCGATCGCCTCCTTCAATTCGGTGTACTCCTCGCAGCGGAAGAAGCAGATCTTGTCGAGCTGCTTGAGATGCTCCTCGGCCTTCGGCACGTCGTTCACCATGAGGTAGGCCTCGCCGATGTACTCGTGCGTCGCCTTGTGCTTCGGATCGATCCTCAGCGCCTCGTTGTAGTGCTTGAACGCAAGGTCGAGGTTGCCCGTCTTGCGGTAGCTGTAGCCGAGATAGTTGTGGATGTCGGCGCTGTCCGGCTCCTTGGCGAGCGCGCGGTTGAAGCTCTCCAGCGCCCCCTTGTAGTCGTGCGCCTCGACGGCCTTCTTGCCCGCCTCGTAGTCGGGGTTCGTCCGCACGCGCGGCGGCGCCGGCGAGCCGACGTCGCCCGCGCCGTGAACCTGCGCGAGCGGCAGGAGCAGGACGATCGCGGCGACCGATATCAGAGTCTTCGTCATGGGTGTCTCCTCGGGGTTTGCCTGCGCATTATAGGAGAGCCGCCCTTCCGGGGAACTACGGCCCGCCGCGGCGGTCATTACTCGGTTCGTGACCCCGCGCCGCCTGGGAGACAACCTCAATGGACGCCCACTTCGTCCAATTCTACGAAGGCGATGCCTTCCTCGTCGACGAGGTGAGCCGATTCATCGGATCCGGGCTCACGGCGGGAGATGCCGGGATCGTCATCGCCACCGCGCCGCACCGCGAGGCGCTCGGCGCCCGCCTGGAGCCGCCGGCGTGCGACCCGGGCTCGTATATCGTGCTCGACGCCCGGGAGATGCTGTCGCGCTTCATGCTCGACGGGGCGCCCGACGAGGACCGCTTCCACGACTCGGTCGGCGCGATCGTCCGGGACGCCGGGCGCAACGGCGCGCGGCGCGTGCGCGCGTTCGGCGAGATGGTGGCCCTGCTCTGGGAGGAAGGCAAGCCGGACGCGGCCATTCGTCTCGAGCAGCTGTGGAACGACCTCGCCCGGCGCCACTCCTTCTCGCTCCTGTGCGCCTACCCGATGCGCGCCTTCGGCCGCAGCGAGGACGCCAAGGGCTTCATGCACGTCTGCGCCGAGCACACCCACGTGCGCCCGGCGGAGACCTTCCGCATTCCGAACGACGACGTCGAAGCGCTGAACCGCATCGTCGCGAGGCTGCAGCAGAAAGCACACGCGCTCGAGAGCGAGATCGCCCGGCGCCGGCAGACCGAGGAAGCCCTCGAGCGCCGCGAGCGCGAGCTCGCGGACTTCGTCGAGAACGCGGTCGAGGGCCTGCACAAGGTGGGTCCCGACGGCAGCATCCTCTGGGCGAACGAGGCGGAGCTCGAGCTGCTGGGCTACGCGCCCGAAGAGTACATCGGCCACCATGTCGCCGAGTTCCACGTCGACCGGCAATCGTGCCAGAGCCTGCTCGAGAGCCTGCAGCGCGGCGAGGCGGTGTACGACTATCCGGCCGAGCTGCGCTGCAAGGACGGCTCCGTCCGCCACGTGCAGATCCACTCGAACGCGCTGGTCGAGAACGGCCGCTTCGCCTACACCCGATGCTTCACGCGCGACGTCACCGAGCGCACCCTTCTCGAGCGCGAGCTGAAGGCGAAGGTCGCGCAGCTCGCCGATCTCGACCGGCGCAAGGACGAGTTCCTCGCCATGCTGGGTCACGAGCTGCGCAACCCGCTCGCGCCCATCGTGAACTCGATCGAGATCATGAAGCTGCAGGGAGACGACCCGAAGCGCATCACGCGCGCGCGAGAGATCATCCAGCGGCAGCTCGCGCTGATGACGCGGCTCGTCGACGAGCTGCTCGACATCTCTCGGCTCACGAACGGCAAGATCGAGCTGCGCAGGGAAACGGTGTCGCTCGCCGCCGTCGTCGAGCGCGCGGTCGAGCTCGCCCGGCCGCTGATCGACGAGCGCGGGCACCGGCTCTCGCTCGACGTCCCCGCCGAGCCCCTCCTGCTCGACGCCGACCCGGCGCGCCTCGCGCAGGTGCTCGCGAACGTCCTGCACAACGCGGCCAAGTACACGGACCCGGGCGGGCACATCAGGCTTTCGGCGCGCGGCGCTCCCGGCGAGGTCGTCGTCGCCGTGCGCGACGACGGCATCGGCATGACGCCCGAGATGTGCGACGCGGCGTTCGATCTTTTCGTTCAGGGACCCGACGCGCTCGTGCAGGCGCGCGGGGGCCTGGGGATCGGCCTCACGCTGGTGCGCAAGCTGGTCGAGCTGCACGGCGGCAGCGTGAAGGCGCGCAGCGACGGGCCGGGACGCGGCAGCGACATCGAAATCCGGCTTCCCGTCGTGGTGACGCCGCCCGCCGCGCGCCGCGACCCCGACAATTCGCGCGCGGTGCCGCTGCGGCGCCGCCGGGTCCTGGTCGTCGACGACAACGCGGACGCGGCGCAATCGC
>DATDMW010000069.1:0-21486 GCA_036518595.1 Burkholderiales bacterium | reverse complement strand
GGCCGCGTCGCCGAGCTGGTGCTGATGCACCGCACGACGCTCGTCTTCGTCAACACGCGCCGCATGGCGGAGCGCGCGGCGCGCCATCTCGGCGAGCGGCTCGGCAAGGAAGCGGTCGCGGCGCACCACGGCAGCCTCGCCAAGGAGGTGCGCCTCGAGGCGGAGCAGAAGCTGCGCGACGGGCGGCTGAAAGTGCTGGTCGCGACGGCGTCGCTCGAGCTCGGGATCGACATCGGACACGTCGACCTCGTCTGCCAGATCTCCTCGCCGCACCGGATCGCGACGCTGCTGCAGCGCGTGGGGCGCTCGGGCCACACGGTCGCCGGGCTGCCGAAGGGGCGCGTGTTCCCGCTGACGCGCGACGACCTGGTCGAGTGCGCGGCCATGGTGCGCGCGGTGAAGGAGGGCGGGCTCGACCGCGTGGCGATCCCGGAGAAGCCGCTCGACGTGCTGGCGCAGCAGGTCGTCGCCGAGTCGTCGGCCGAGGACTGGGACGAGGACGCGCTCTTCGACCTGTTCCGGCGCGCGTGGCCTTATCGCAATCTCGAGCCCAGGGAATGCGAGGACGTCGTCGCCATGCTCGCGCACGGCTACTCGACGCCGCGCGGGCGGCGCGCGGCGCTCGTTCACTACGACGCGGTGCACCGCAAGCTGCGCGCGCGCAAGGCCTCGCGCATGGTCGCGATCCTGTCGGGCGGCGCGATCCCCGAGGTGTTCGACTACCGCGTGACGCTCGAGCCCGAAGGGCTGTTCATCGGCACGCTGAACGAGGACTTCGCGATCGAGTCGCTGCCCGGGGACGTCTTCCAGCTCGGCAACACGTCGTGGCGCATCCTCGGGATCGGCAACGGCGTCGTTCGCGTCGCCGACGCCCAGGGGCAGCCGCCGTCGATGCCGTTCTGGCTCGGCGAGGCGCCGTCGCGCTCCGACGAGGTGAGCGCGGCGGTGTCTGCGCTGCGGGGCGCCGCGGACGCGATGCTGCCCGCTCCCGAGCAGCCGCGGCGCGCGGGCGAGCTCGACGCCGCCTCGGACTGGCTCGAGCGCGACTACGGGCTGTCGCGCCCGGCGGCCGAGCAGGTCGCCGCCTATCTCGCCGAGGGCAAGCGCTGCCTCGGCGTCGTGCCGACCGCGGAGACGATCGTCCTCGAGCGCTTCTTCGACGAAGGCGGCGGCATGCAGCTCGTGCTGCACGCGCCTCTGGGCAGCCGCATCAACAAGGCCTGGGGCCTCGCGCTGCGCAAGAAATTCTGCCAGAGCTTCAACTTCGAGCTGCAGGCCGCCGCGACCGAGGACGGGCTGATCCTCTCGCTCGGGCCGACGCACTCGTTCCCGCTCGCCGACGTCTTCCGCTACCTCAACCCGAAGACCGTGCGCGAGACGCTCGTCCAGGCGGTGCTCGACTCGCCGATCTTCGAGACGCGCTGGCGCTGGGTGGCGACGCTCGCGCTCGCGGTCCCGCGCAATCGCAACGGCGCGCGCGTCCCCGCGCAGATCCAGCGCATGGCCGCGGAAGAGGTGCTCGCCGCCGTCTTCCCGGATGCGAAGGCATGCTTCGAGAACATCCAGGGCGCGCGCCAGCTCCCCGAGCACCCGCTCGTCGACCAGGCGCTGAAGGACTGCCTCGAGGAGGCGATGGACCTGCCGAAGCTCGTGCCTTATCTGCAGCGGGTCTTCGCCGGCGAGGTGAAGACCCTCGCGCGCGATACGCCCGAGCCGTCGGTGTTCTGCCACGAGATCCTGAACTCGGCCGTCTACACGTTCCTCGACGACGCGCCGCTCGAGGAGCGGCGCACGCGCGCCGTCTACACCCGGCGCGCGACCGCGGCGCGCAGCGCCGACGACCTGGGCGCGCTCGACCCGGCCGCCATCGCGCGCGTGCGCGAGGAGGCCTGGCCGAGCGCGGGCACGGCCGACGAGCTGCACGACGCGCTGATGCTGTCCGGCTTTCTCCGCGCCGACGAGGCCGCCCCGGGATGGCGCGCGCTCCTCGACGAGCTCGCCGCGGCCGGGCGCGCGGTGGACGCCGGCGGCTACTGGGTGGCGCTCGAGCGCTACGACGAGCTGGCGGCGGTCGTGCCCCTCGGCGCCGCGCCGCGCATTCCCGAGCGCCTGCGCCGGACCTGGACGCCCGAGGACGCGGCGCGCGAGCTGGTGCGCGCGCGCATGGAGGTTCTCGGGCCGGCGACCGCGCGCTCGCTCGCCGATTCGCTGGGCCTCGCGGACACCGCGCTCATCGACATGGCGCTCGCCGCGCTCGAGGCCGAGGGACGCGTGCTGCGCGGGCATTTCACGCCGGGCATCGACGGCCCGCTCGAGTGGTGCGACCGACGGCTGCTCGCGCGCATCCACCGCTATACGCTCAGCCGCCTGCGCGCCGAGATCGAGCCGGTGACGGCCGCCGAATTCATGCGCTTTCTGCTCCACTGGCAGCACGTCGCCGAGGAGCAGCGCGTGAAAGGCGTCGAGGGCCTCGCCGCCGTGGTCGAGCAGCTCGACGGCTACGAGCTCGCCGCGGGCGCCTGGGAGCGCGACGTCCTCGACGCGCGGGTCTCCGACTACGAGCCGCAATACCTCGACATGCTGTGCCTGAGCGGCCGCGTCGCCTGGGGACGCGTCACGCCGGGGACGTCGGCGAAGACGCCGCTGCGCAGCTCGCCGATCGCGCTGCTGCTGCGCGAGCATTCGGCCCTGTGGCGCGCGCCCGCCGCCGGCGATCCGGAAGGGCTGGGCCCGGACGCGCGCGCGGTGCTCGCCGGGCTGCGCGCGCGCGGAGCCTCGTTCTTCCACGAGATCGCCGGCGTCACCGGGTTGCTGCGCACGCAGGTGGAGCGCGCGCTCGGCGAGCTCGCGGGCGCCGGCCTGGTGACGGCGGACAGCTTCAGCGGCCTGCGCGCGCTGCTCGCCCCCTCGGAGAAGCACAAGCGGCGCTCGCACCGGCGCGGCACGCCGACGGGCGTGGATACCGCGGGGCGATGGGCGCTGCTCGTGGCGGACGAGAGCGTGCCCGACGGCGACCGCGCCGAGCGCATCGCGCGCGTGCTGCTCGCGCGCTACGGCGTCGTGTTCCGGGCGCTGCTCGCGCGCGAATCGCGGCTGCCGGCCTGGCGCGAGCTCGCGGCGGTGTACCGGCGGCTCGAGGCCCGCGGCGAGATCCGCGGCGGACGCTTCGTCGGCGGCTTCGGCGGCGAGCAGTTCGCGCTCCCCGACGCCGTCGGCCGGCTTCGCGCGGTGCGCAAGCTCGAGAAGGCCGGCGAGATGACGGCGCTGTCCGCGGCCGATCCGCTCAACCTGGTCGGGATCGTCACGCCCGAGGCGCGCGTGCCCGCGATCGCGGGCAACCGCGTGCTGCTGCGCGACGGCGTGCCGATCGCGGCGCTCGAAGGCGGCGAGCTGCGCCGCCTCGCGCACTCGGACTTCGAGGACGACGCGCTGCGGACGCTGTTCTGGCGCCGCTCGGGCGAGATCGGGTTCGTCCCGCGCGCGCTCTCGCCGGCGCGCCGCCGGCGCGCGCTCGCCGAGCAGGCGGACCGACTCGGCTAGGGCCGCCCGTGCGCATCGAGCCGCTCTCGCGGGTGATCGGCGCCGAGGTCTTCGACGTCGACTTGGGCGCGCTCGGCGCGGAGGACGCCGCGACCCTGCGCCGCGCGTGGCTCGAGCATCACGTGCTGGTCGTGCGCGGGCAGCGCCTGAGCGAGGAGCAGCTGATCGGCTTCGGCGCGGGTTTCGGCCGCATCGAGCGCGCCCGCAGGATGAGCCCGCTCGCGTCGCGCCCGGAGATCATGGTGATCTCCAACATCCGGCGCGACGGCGAGGCGCTCGGCGCGCTGCCCGACGGCGAGATGGCCTGGCACTTCGACCGCATCCACCAGAAGGTTCCCAACAAGGCCGGCGTGCTCTACGCGCTCGAGGTGCCGCCGCGCGGCGGCGAGACGCGGTTCGCGAGCATGTGCGCGGCCTACGACGGATTGCCCGAGCGGATGCGCGCGAGGCTCGCGGGGCTCACCGCGCTCAACACCTTCCAGTACGGCCAGACTCGCGCCGAGGACAAGCGGCTCTCGGCCGATGCACCGTCGGCGGTGCACCCGGTGGCGCGCACGATCCCCGAGACGGGTCGCAGGGCGCTCTACGTCTGCCGGCTGATGACCGACCGCATCCTCGAGCTCCCGGAGGGCGAGAGCCGGGCGCTGCTCGACGAGCTTTTCGAGCAGGTCGAGCGTCCCGAATACGCGTACCAGCACGCGTGGCGCCCGGGCGACGTCCTGGTCTGGGACAACCGCTGCGTCGCGCACGCGCGCAACGACTTCGACGAGCGCGAGCGGCGGCTGCTGAAGCGCGTGACCGTGGGAGACGAGATCGCGCCGGCCGCGTAGCGCGGCTCAGTGCATGCACGAGCCGCCGTCGACGACCAGCGTCTGGCCGGTGACGAAGTCGCTGTCGGACGAGGCGAAGAAGGCGACCGCGCCGACCAGGTCCTCGGGCTTCTGCACGCGGCGCAGCGCGCGGTCCGCGGCGGCCGCGCCGCGCATCTTCAGGACGCCCTCGTCGGGGTTCTCCTCGCTCAGCGTGCTGCCGGGGGCCACGCAGTTCACGCAGATGTTGTCGCCGCCGACCTCGCGCGCGAGCGTGCGCGTGAAGCCCAGGATCCCGGCCTTCGATGTGACGTAGTGGATGCGGCTCGCCGAGCCCTTGAGCGCCGTGCCCGAGCTGATGTTGATGATCTTGCCGTAGCGCTGCCTGCGCATCTGCGGGATGACGGCGCAGCTCGCGAGCCAGGTGCCGCGCAGGTTGACCGCCATCATCCGGTCCCATTCGGCCGGATCGATCTGGTCGAACGGCGCGCGCGACATGGGCACGGTGGCGAAGATCGCCGCGTTGTTCACGAGGACGTCGATGCGGCCGAAGGATTCGACGGCGCGTCGCGCCATCTCCTCGACGCTCGCGCGGTCGGAGACGTCGGTGGCCACGGCGAGCGCCTGCCGGCCCGCCGCGCCGAGCTCGGCGGCGACCGCGCGCGCGGCGGCCGCGTCGATCTCCGCGATCACGACCTTCGCGCCTTCCTCGGCGAGCCGCAACGCGTACGCCTTGCCGATCCCGTGCCCCGCGCCCGTGACGATCGCGACGCGGCCCTCCAGCCTCGGTTTCATCGCGCCCCTTTCACTCGAGCATGTCGCTCCAGATGTTCTGCGCCCAGGCCCATCCGTACAGCGCCTCGAGCTCGCTGCGCGCGGCGGACACGCCGGTCGTCCCGGGAACCGTCACGAAAGTCCTGTGCGCGGCGTCGTAGCGGTGCACCGACGCGATATGGATGACTTCCCTGTCCGAGACATAGCTGTAGCAGGTGTTCGCGATGACCGGGGCCGGGTCGGGCGAGCCGCCGCTCAGGAGCTCCAGGATGGCGGCGGCCGCGACCTTGGCCTGGTTGTTCGCCATGTGACCCGATTTCGGCATCGCCGGCGCGGAGAGCGTCGAATCGCCGAGGACGTGGATCCCCGGATGCGTGGTCGACTCCAGGGTGAGCCAGTCGACGCCGCACCATTTCGTGTTGTCGGTCTGCAGCCCGGCCTTTCGCGCGATGGCGCCGGCGCCCATCGGCGGCAGCACGTTCAGCACGTCGCCCTTGACCGTGTCGAAGTCGGTGCGTACGACGCGCGCCCGCGCATCGACGCTCTTCACCTCGCTGTTGTTGCGGTACTCGACCATGCCCTTGTAGAGCTCGCTCCACGCGGCCTTGAACAGCGCCGGCTT
The DNA here is from genome assembly GCA_036518595.1 of Burkholderiales bacterium. Taxonomy (GTDB): domain Bacteria; phylum Pseudomonadota; class Gammaproteobacteria; order Burkholderiales; family SG8-39; genus VBDM01. The sequence continues at coordinate 15,741 of DATDMW010000069.1, read as the reverse complement.
CGACGCGACGTCCTCGTTGGCGTCCAGGATCAGCACTTTCGAGCGAGGCTTCGACTGCTTGAAGTAGGACGCGACCTGGCACGCGCGCTCGTAAGGCCCGGGCGGGCAGCGGAACGGCGTCGCCGGCACCGTGATGACGAAGACCCCGCCGTCCGGCATCGCCTCGAGCTGGCGCCTCAGCGCGAGAGTCTCGGGGCCCGCTTTCCATGCCGTCGGCAGCGCCTTCTGCGCCTCGGCGTCGTAGCCTTCGATCTGCGAGAAGAGCAGCTCGGCTCCCGGCGACACGACGAGACGGTCGTAGGCGATCGCATCGCCGTTCCGGAGGCGAACCCGGCGCCTGTCGGCGTCGATGGCCGTGACCTCGTCGCGGATCACCCGCACGCCGCGGGCGGCGAGACCCGCGTAGCTGCGCGTGATGTCCGCCATGGCGCGGCTGCCGCCGATCACGAGGTTGGACGCCGGACACGACACGAACTCGGCGTCGGGCTCGACCAGCAGCACCTCGAGCGTGGCGCCGCTCCACATGCGCAGGTACTTCGCTGCCGTGGCGCCCCCGTATCCGCCGCCGACGACGACGACGCGACGCGGGCTGCGGCCGGGCAGGGCCGCGCAGCCCGGGAGCAGGGCGCTCGTGGCGAGCGCGCCCGAGCCGAGCAGGAATTCGCGCCGCGCGCGGCTCATTGGGCCTTCTGCGCCGAGAAGTAGGCGGCGAGCGCTTCGATCTGCTCGTCGGTATAACCGCGGGCGATCTGATGCATGACGGTCGACGGCCGCTTCCCGGTCTTGAACTCGCGCATGCGCTCGACGATATAGGTCCGGCTCTGCCCGGCGAGGTAGGGCATGCCCTGGACGCTGGCGCCGTCGGTGCCGTGGCAGCTCGCGCACGCCGCCGCGAGGTCGCGCGCGAAGTGGCCGCCCTGCGCAAGCGCCGGGACCGGCGCGGCGAACAGGATGATCAGGACAGGAAGGAGCGAGCGGGGCATCCGACGGCTTTCCGGGGCCATTTTTCGCGGCGGGGTCGCCCCTGTCAAGGCGGCAGCCCGCAAAAAGAAAGGCCGCCCGGAGGCGGCCCTGGATGCGGCGCGTGCCGCTCAGTCTTCCTGCGGCGCCGGCTCGGGCAGCTTCTCCTCGATGAACTTGAGGGCGACCTTGTCGCTCGGGTCGATGTCGATCTGGACCTTGCCGCCGTTGGCGAGCTTGCCGAAGAGCAGCTCGTCGGCGAGCGCGCGCCGGATCGTGTCCTGGATCAGGCGCGACATCGGGCGGGCGCCCATGAGCGGGTCGAAGCCGTGCTTCGCCAGGTACTCGCGCAGCGCGTCGGTGAAGATCGCCTCGACCTTCTTCTCGTGCAGCTGGCCTTCGAGCTGCATGAGGAACTTGTCGACGACGCGCAGGATGATCTCGTGATCGAGCGCGCGGAACGAGATGGTCGCGTCGAGGCGGTTGCGGAACTCGGGCGTGAACAGGCGCTTGATCGCCTCCATCTCGTCGCCCACTTCCTTCTTCGCCGTGAAGCCCATCACCGGGCGGTTGAGCGACTCGGCGCCCGCGTTCGTCGTCATGACGATGATGATGTTGCGGAAGTCGGCCTTGCGCCCGTTGTTGTCAGTCAGCGTCCCGTGGTCCATCACCTGCAGCAGGATGTTGAAGATGTCCGGGTGCGCCTTCTCGATCTCGTCGAGCAGCAGCACCGCGTACGGCTTCTTCGAGATCGCCTCGGTGAGCAGGCCGCCCTGGTCGAAGCCGACGTATCCCGGCGGCGCGCCGATCAGGCGCGAGACCGCATGCCGCTCCATGTACTCGGACATGTCGAAGCGGTGCAGCTCGATGCCCATGCAGTAGGCGAGCTGGCGCGCGACCTCGGTCTTGCCGACGCCGGTGGGCCCCGAGAACAGGAACGAGCCGATCGGCTTGGTCGGGCTGCCGAGCCCCGAGCGCGCGGTGCGGATCGCCGCGACCAGCGCGTCGATCGCCTTGTCCTGGCCGAACACGACCGCCTTCAGGTCGCGGTCGAGGTTCTTGAGCGCGGTGCGGTCGTCCTGCGACACCGACGCCGGGGGGATGCGCGCGATCTTGGCGATGATCTCTTCGATCTCGACCTTGCCGATCACCTTCTTCTGCTTGGACTTCGGCAGGATCTTCTGCGCCGCGCCCGCCTCGTCGATCACGTCGATCGCCTTGTCGGGCAGGTGCCGGTCGTTGATGTAGCGCGCGGACAGCTCGGCGGCGCTGGTGAGCGCGTTGCCGCTGTACTTGACGCCGTGGTGCGCCTCGAAGCGCGACTTCAGGCCGCGCAGGATCTGCACCGTCTCGTCGACCGAGGGCTCGGTGACGTCGATCTTCTGGAAGCGCCGCGACAGCGCGTGGTCCTTCTCGAACACGCCGCGGTACTCGTTGTACGTCGTCGCTCCGATGCACTTCAGCGCGCCGGTCGACAGCGCGGGCTTGAGCAGGTTGGACGCGTCGAGCGTCCCGCCCGACGCGGCGCCGGCGCCGATCAGCGTGTGGATCTCGTCGATGAAGAGGATCGCGTTCGGGTTGTCGACCAGCTGCTTGAGCACCGCCTTCAGGCGCTGCTCGAAGTCGCCGCGATACTTGGTGCCGGCGAGCAGGGCGCCCATGTCGAGCGCGTACACCTGGCAGCGCGACAGGATCTCGGGCACCTGCCCTTCGACGATGCGGCGCGCGAGGCCCTCGGCGATCGCGGTCTTGCCGACGCCCGCCTCGCCCACCAGCAGCGGGTTGTTCTTGCGGCGGCGGCACAGCGTCTGCACCACGCGCTCGAGCTCGCGCTCGCGGCCGATCAGCGGGTCGATCTTGCCGACCAGCGCCTGCGCGTTGAGGTTGAGCGTATAAGTCTCGAGCGCGCCGCCCGACTGCTGCTCCTCGCCGGCGGCCTCCTGCTCCTGCTCGGTGCTCTTCGCTTCCTTCGATTGCGGCGTCTTCGTGATGCCGTGCGAGATGTAGTTCACCACGTCGAGGCGCGTCACGCCCTGCTGGTGCAGAAAGTAGACGGCGTGCGAATCCTTCTCGCCGAAGATGGCAACGAGCACGTTCGCCCCGGTCACTTCCTTCTTGCCCGAGGACTGCACGTGCAGGATCGCGCGCTGGATCACGCGCTGGAAACCCAGCGTCGGCTGGGTGTCGATCTCGTCCGTGCCCGCGACCGTGGGCGTGTGCGCGGTGATGAAGTCGGCGAGGGCCTTGCGCAGCTCCTCGATGTTGGCGGCGCAGGCGCGCAGCACCTCGGCGGCAGTCGGGTTGTCCAGCAGCGCGAGCAGCAGGTGCTCGACGGTGATGAACTCGTGCCGCTTCTGCCGGGCCTCCACGAACGCCATATGGAGGCTGACTTCCAGTTCCTGCGCAATCATCTTATCGCTGCCTTTCTAAGGTGATGCCCTAAGCTCACATCCTAAATCATGGAGCATTTTCGAAAATTTACAAGTATCGTCCGCCGGACCCCCATGAAATACTATGTTTCCTCCATTACGCACTGGAGAGGGTGCTGATGCTTCCGGGCGTAGGAGACCACCTGCTCGACCTTGGTGGTGGCGATGTCCTTCGGGTACACGCCGCAAATGCCCATGCCTTCGCGGTGGACTTTCAGCATGATCTGGGTGGCTTTTTCGCGGGACATCGAGAAGAACTTCTGGAGCACCACCACCACGAACTCCATCGGAGTGTAGTCGTCGTTCAGGAGGATGACCTTGAACAGGGGCGGAGGCTTGATCTTAGCTTTCTTCGCCTCAAGCAGCGTCCCCTCTCGTAAGCGCGTCGCCATACCTCGACAAAGTTATGCCACATGCCCAAACGCGTCAAACCATTGGACCGCCGCGCCGGGCGAATGTCCCGGTGCGCGCGGCCGTTCGGGCAGTGCCTGCGGCGCAGGCGGCTCTCGCGATAATGTAACGACCCGGACGCTCGCTCGGCGGCGTCGCCGCGGGGTCGCGGTTGCGCCTAAACGCGCCGCAGGAACAAGGAGTTGGGACGATCTGTCGACACTTGACGACACGGCGCAAAGCGCGTAAAAGGCGTCCTGTGTTTGTCCTCCATGCGCGTCTGCAGGCGTCAAATCCCTCTGCTGCGATGAAGCGAACAGGCATAGTTCGGGGAAAGAACCCCGGGTTCTAAATTAAGGGAAGGTTCTATGCCAACAGGAACGGTGAAGTGGTTCAACGATGCCAAGGGTTATGGCTTCATTACTCCGGATGACGGTGGCGAGGATTTGTTCGCGCACTTTTCCGCGATTCAGATGAGCGGCTTCAAGACGCTCAAGGAAGGACAGAAGGTCAGCTTCGAGGTCACGCAGGGCCCGAAGGGCAAGCAGGCTTCAAACATCCAGTCTTCGGGCTGAGCCGACAGGCCGGCCCCGGGGCGGACCGCCGCTCCGGACGCGGTAACTTGCCGTAAGCTCCGCAGCGCGGAGCGGGCGTTTCTTCGGCAAAAACGGCCACTCTCGGTGGCCGTTTTTCTTTAGTGCATGCGGCGCTCGAGCTCCGCGTCCACCGCGGCCATGAACTGCTCCGTGGTCAGGAACGGGTGATCGGGTCGGATCAGGACCGCCAGGTCCCGGGTCATCCTGCCCGACTCGACCACGTCGACGCACACCTTCTCGAGGGTCTCGGCGAACGCCACCACGTCGGGCGTGCCGTCCATGCGTCCGCGGAAGATCAGGCCCCGGGTCCAGGCGAAGATCGAGGCGATCGGGTTGGTGGAGGTGGGCTTGCCCTGCTGATGCAGGCGGTAGTGGCGCGTGACCGTGCCGTGCGCGGCCTCGGCCTCGACGGCCTTGCCGTCGGGCGACATCAGGACCGAGGTCATCAGGCCGAGCGAGCCGTAGCCCTGCGCGACGGTGTCCGACAGGACGTCGCCGTCGTAGTTCTTGCAGGCCCACAGGTAGCCGCCGCTCCACTTCAGGCTCGCGGCGACCATGTCGTCGATGAGGCGATGCTCGTAGGCGAGGCCCGCGGCGTCGAACCGCTTCTTGAACTCGGCGTCGAAGATCTGCTGGAACAGGTGCATGAAGCGCCCATCGTAGACCTTGAGGATCGTGTTCTTGGTGGAGAGATAGACCGGGTAGTTGCGCTGCAGCGCGTAGTTGAAGCAGGCGCGCGCGAATCCCTTGATCGACTCGTCCAGGTTGTACATCGCCATCGTCACGCCCGCGCCCGGCGCCTCGAACACCTCGCGCTCGACGGGCGCGCCGCCGCCCTGCGGCGTGAACGTGATCTTCAGCGTGCCTGGGCCCTCGAATTTCAGCTCGGTCGCGCGGTACTGGTCGCCGAAGCCGTGGCGCGCCACGACCACCGGCTTGGTCCAGTGCGGGACGATGCGCGGAACGTTTCTGCAGATGATCGGCTCGCGGAAGATCGTGCAGTCGAGGATGTTCCGGATGGTGCCGTTCGGGCTTCGCCACATCTGCTTCAGCTTGAATTCCGCGACGCGCCCCTCGTCCGGCGTGATGGTCGCGCACTTCACCGCGACGCCGTACTTGCGCGTCGCGTTGGCCGCCTCGATCGTGATCCGGTCGTCGGTCCGGTCGCGCGCTTCGACGCCGAGGTCGTAGTACTTCAGCTCGACGTCGAGATAGGGCAGGATCAGCTGCTCGCGGATCATCTTCCAGATGATGCGCGTCATCTCGTCTCCATCCATCTCGACAACCGGGTTCTTGACCTTGATCTTGCCCACGGGCGCTGCTGGATCTGCTGGGACCGAGTGAAGAGGGGGAATCGCCGCTCGGAATGCGGGCTTTTTTTGTCTCGGGAAACCGCGCATTATAGGGCAGCCGGGGTGCCCTCCGTGACCTCGGTCAACGTGACGCAGGAGGCTCGATATGAAAGCTCTCGTCGTGATCGCCCTGGCGGCGACGGTGCTCGCCGCGTCGCCTGCGCGCGAGACGCATGCCGCTGCGGATCAGCGCGCCGGCGCCGATCGGGCCGGGACGGCCGCCGGGGCGGCACCCCAGGCGAAGGGCAAACCGGCGCCCGCGCCGACGAAGCGCAAGCGCACCAGGACCACCATCCCGCCCGCGAAGGGGAAGTAGGGCCAGCCGGCAGCTGGTTGATTTTGGGCGGGAAAAGACTACAATGCCGGCTCCCTTGTCAACCTTACGGGCGGCGGGGCGTTAGTGGGAGAGGCTGGTTCTCGGGACTGGTCTGTTCCAAAACCGTAATCTCACAGAGAGGAAAACATGCGCAAACTGATCTCCCTGCTGGTCGCGGCGGTGTTCGCGGTTTCGAGCGGCGCCGTTCTCGCGGCTTCCCACACCGGCGCCAAGCCGATGGAAAAGAACGGCGAGATGAAGAACGAGGCGAAGAAAGGCGACAAGAAGCCGGCCAAGAAGGCGGCCAAGAAGGCGGACAAGAACAAGAAGGGCGCCGACGCGCCGAAGTAATTCGCCGAGAGCGAATCGAAAGGCAGGGCGATCGCCCTGCCTTTTTTCTTTCCCGCCCAGGATCACGCCCATGAACAAGCCCGCCGTTCTCGCAGCCGCCGCGCTCGCGGCCGCGTCCAGCGCGCTGGCCCAGATGCCCGTCGTGCAGCTCGTCGCCGGCATGTACGTCATCCGGGCCGAGGTCGCGAATACCTTCGATGCGCGCGCGACCGGTCTCATGTTCCGCAAGTCGCTCGCGGCGAACGAAGGCATGCTGTTCGTGTTCCCGGAAGCCGAAAGGGAATGCATGTGGATGAAGAACACGCTGATCCCGCTGTCGGTGGCGTTCATGGACGCCTCCGGCACCATCGTCAGCATCTCGGAAATGCAGCCGCAGACCGAGACGACGCACTGCGCGGCCAGGCCCGCCAAGTACGCGCTCGAGATGAACCGCGGCTGGTTCGCCTCCAAGGGGCTGAAGGCGGGAACCGTCATCCGGGGCATCGACAAGGCGCCGGCCGCGCGCTAGGTCGCGCCGCGACAAAAAAAGGGCGGCTGGGCCGCCCTTCTTTTTTGCCGTTTCCGGCTATCCGAAGAACAACGCGCCGTGGCCGCCGGCCGCCATGAACCAGAGCATCGGTATCGACAGCATCGTGTTGGTGCGAGAGGCGAGAAACGCCACGCGCCGGGCCTTGTTCTTCTGCTCGTCGGTCGCCTGCACCATGCCGAGGATCTTCTTCTGGTTCGGCCAGATCAGGACCCAGACGTTGAAGAGCATGATGGTGCCGAGCCAGGCGCCGATCCCGATCGCGAGATGCGACTTGTGCAGAAGGAAGGCGTTGCCGAAGTTGGCGCCGAGCAGCGTGGCGCCCGCGAGCCAGGTGACCACCGCGCCCCAGCGGAAATAGAGCAGAGCGCGCGGGACCACGTGCTTGCTGATGCCCGCCGCGGTGCCGTCGGCCGTCGCCGCCTTGGCCGCCGCGACGTTGACGAAGTTGAAGTAGTAGAGCAGGCCGATCCACATGACGCCTGCCATGAAATGTATCCAGCGCGCGATCGCAGGTACCCAGTCCATCTCAGCCTCCCAGGGCGTAGCGCACGACGTTGTGAAGTATGAGCGTGAGGATCAGGCCGCAGATGATCGTCCCCCACAGCGAATCAAGCGGATTCTTCATGATCGTTCTCCCGATGATCCAGGCCGAAGGCCTGCGGCGCTCATTGTCTGTCCAAAGCGCGCCCGAAAGCAAGAGGCGGAAACCCTCGCTCAGCGCTTGCGCTCGATGCGCGCCTGCGCGCCGCCGCGCGCGAAACGAATGTTGACCGTCTCGCCGGGCGACACGGCGTCGGCGTCGACTACGATCGCGCCGTCGCCGCGCTCGACGATGCTGTAGCCGCGCTCGAGGACGCGCGCGGGATCGAGGTGCGCGAGGTTCTCGGCGAGGCGCGCGCAGCGCGTCGCGGCGCGCTCGACAGCCGCGTGCGCCGCCCGCTGCAGGCGCAGCAGCAGCTCGGTCCTGCGCGCGGCGAGGCGGGCCACATCCGGCAGCCGCATCCGGCCGCGCTGCGCGAGCTGCTCGAGCCGCCAGCGGCGGTCGTCGAGGGTCCGGGCCGAAGCCTGCCGAAGGCGCGCCACGAGGTGCGCAAGCACCTCGGACCGCGCGCGCAGCGCCGCCTCGGGATGGATCAGCCGCCGGGCCAGGAAGTCGAGCCGCTGCGCACGATCGTCGAGGCCGCGCGCGAGGCACGCGGAGAGGCGCCCGGCGAGCGCCGCGACCGACGCGACGAGCTCGGCGCGCGCGGGGCTCACCAGCTCCGCCGCCGCGGTCGGCGTCGCCGCTCGGCGATCGGCGGCGAAGTCGGCGATGGTGAAGTCGATCTCGTGGCCGATGCCCGTGACCACGGGAATCGTGCACGCCCGAATGGCGCGCGCGAGTCCTTCGTCGTTGAACGCCTGCAGGTCCTCGATGCTCCCGCCGCCGCGGCAGACGATGAGCACGTCGCAATCGCGCCGCCGGGCCGCGACGCGCACCGCGGCCGCGATGCGCTCGGCGGCGCCTTCGCCCTGCACCGGGACCGGATACACGACGACGGGGAGCGCGGGATTGCGCCGCGCGAGGGTGGTGAGCACGTCGTGCAGCGCGGCCGCGTGCAGCGAGGTCACCACGCCGACGGCGCGAGGAAATCGCGGCGGCTCGCGCTTCGAGGCGGCGTCGAACAGTCCTTCCCTTTCCAGCTTGTCGCGCAGCCTGAGAAACGCCTCGAACAGCGCGCCGAGCCCGGCGGGCCGCATCGTCTCGACATTGAGCTGGAACTCCCCGCGTGCCTCGTACAGGGTGACGAGCGCCTGCGCTTCCACTTTCATGCCCTCGCGCGGCGTCCAGTCGAGCGCCTGGTTGCGGCTGCGGTACATCACGCAGCGCACGCGCGCGGCGTCGTCCTTGAGGCTGAAGTAGAGGTGGCCGGACCGGGCGGCGGTGAGATCGGAGACCTCGCCGGCGATCCAGAGCAGGGGATAACGGTGCTCGAGCAGGTCGCGGACGTCGCGGACGAGGGCGGAAACGCTGAGAACCCTAGAGCGGGATGGGGCGGAAACCCGCGCCAGTTCTGGTTCTCCGGGCATCGACTCATTCTAACCTATCCACATCCGGAACTTTTCCGAGGCAGCGCACTCGGTGGCGCTCCGGTTTCGCATGAAGAAACAGATGTAATCCGTTGAACCTACATATAAATGCGCTCCGTTCAAATTTTGGTCATTCCGACAAAAACCCTTATTCCCGCTTCACTTAGTATCGCTGCTGACTGCGTATTCACAACGTTATCCACACGAATTGTGGATAACAAAAAAACCCTGGTGCATCGCGTCGCGACGACCCTCGCGCGAGCGATGCGAAGCGGGATCCGAAAAAAAATCTCTTCAAATCCTGCGCCTTGCCCATTCAGACCCCGCACGCTAAAGTGTCCGCCGATTCGATTCGCCCGTTCCGGGAGATAACAAGTTGTTCGCCATCATCCAGGCGGCAGGCTGGCCCATCTACTTCCTGCTGCTCGCCTCGGTCATCGCGGTAGCCCTGATCATCGAGCGCTTCATCATCCTTCGCAAAGAAAAGATCGTGCCGACCGGCCTGCTCGACCGCGTGCTCGCGATCTACCAGCGTGAAGGCATCAGCGAGGACATGCTGGGCACGCTCGCGGCCGACTCGCCGCTCGGCCAGGTTCTGGCCGCGGGCATGCGCAACATCAGGAGCTCGCGCTACGTGATGAAGGACGCGATCGAGGAGGCCGGCCGGGCGGTGAGCCACGAGCTGGAGCGCTTCCTCACCACGCTCGGAACCATCGCGACCATCAGCCCGCTCATGGGCCTGTTCGGCACGGTCGTCGGCATGATCGAGATCTTCGGCTCGCAGGCTCCGACGGGTACCAACCCGATCCAGCTCGCGCACGGCATTTCGGTCGCGCTCTACAACACCGGCTTCGGACTGGTGATCGCGATCCCGGCCATGATCTTCTACCGGCACTTCCGCGCGCGCGTCGAGAGCTTCGTCGTGGAGATGGAGCAGCAGGCGGCCAAGCTGGTCGACGTGGTGCACGGGCAACGCTTCGACTTCCAGCCGCCGCCGGGCGCCGAGGCATGAAATTCGGCCGCACGCCGAAGGACGATCCCGAGATCAACCTGATCCCGATGATCGACGTGCTGCTGGTCATCATCATCTTCCTGATGCTGACGACCACGTACGCGAAGTTCGCGGAGCTGCAGATCAACCTGCCGAGCGCCGCGGCGGAGAAGCAGCCCGAGCGATCCAACGAGATCAACGTCGTCATCAACGCCGGCGGGCAATACCTCGTCCAGAAGCGCGCGATCGCTTTCCGCGACGTGGGGAGCCTCGCGGAGGAGCTGCGGCGCGCCGGCTCCGGGATGAAGGACCCGGTGGTTGTCGTCAACGCCGACAACAACGCGAATTACCAGTCGGTGATCCGCGTGATGGACGCGGCGCGCCAGGCCGGATACGGCCAGGTCGCCTTCGCGGTCGAGCAGGCGAACCGCTAGCGGGCGCGGCCTTCGCGCCGATGGGCTTCGCCGAGCGCCACTGGTACCGCATCAGCGCGGTCTCGCTGCTGCTCTTTCCGCTCAGCCTCGTGTTCCGCGCCGCGGTGGCGCTGCGCCGTGCGCTGTACCGCGGCCGCGTGCTTCGGAGCGAGCGCCTGGGCGTGCCGGTGATCGTCGTCGGCAATCTCACCGTGGGCGGCACGGGCAAGACGCCGCTCGTGCTCTGGCTGGTCGACGAGCTGCGCCGCCGCGGGCTGACCCCGGGGATCGTGTCGCGCGGCCACGGCGCGGGGGGCCGGGCGCCGCGCGCGGTGCGCCCCGGCGACGATCCGGCCCGAGCGGGCGACGAGCCGGTGCTGCTCGCCGGGCGCTCGGGCGTACCGGTATGGATCGGCGCCGACCGTCCGGCGGCGGCGCGCGCGCTGCTCGCCGCGCATCCGGCCTGCGACGTCATCGTCTGCGACGACGGGCTGCAGCACTACGGCCTGGTGCGCGACTTCGAGATCGCGGTGCAGGACGAGCGCGGCTTCGGCAACGGGTTCCTGATGCCTGCGGGGCCGTTGCGCGAGCCGCGCGGGAGACCGGTCGACGCGCGCGTGGTCAATTCCGATTCCGCGCCGGAGGCGGGCGCGCTGCGAATGCGCCTCGCGCCCGGCGGCCTGTACCGGGTGGGCGACGGCGCAGCGATGGCCGTCGAGGCCCTGGCGGGAAAGCGGCTGCACGCGGTCGCCGCCATCGGCAACCCGGGACGGTTCTTCCGTACGCTCGAGCAGATGGGCCTGCGGCCGACGCCGCATGCGTTCCCCGACCATCACCGCTACGCGCCGGCCGACCTCGACTTCGCGGACTGCGACTACATCCTGATGACCGAGAAGGATGCGGTAAAATGCCGGCGCTTCGGCCGGAGCGACCTCATCGCCTTACGCGTCGACGCGGCCCTCGAGCCGGCATTGGCCGATCTCATCATCGACAGGATCCATGGACGCGCGCCTGCTTGACATCCTGGTCTGCCCCCTGTGCAAAGGGCCGCTGGTTCTGCGCAAGGCGCCGCACGAGCTCGTCTGCCGGGGAGACCGGCTGGGCTTTCCGATCCGCGACGGCATTCCCGTCATGCTCGAGCAGGAAGCGCGGCGGCTGTCTCCCGAAGAAGAAGTGAGCGACTGAGGCGCCGCTCCGCGGCGGCGCCGAGCTCATGGCATTCACGGTCGTCATCCCGGCCCGGCTGCATTCCTCGCGCCTGCCCCGGAAGGTGCTCGCAGCCATCGCGGGCAAGCCGATGGTGGTCCGCGTCGCCGAGCGCGCGCGGGAGAGCGGCGCGCGGCGGGTCCTCGTCGCCACCGACCACGCGGACGTCGCGCGCGCGGTCGAGCAGCACGGCTTCGAGGCGCTGATGACCGCCGACACGCACGCCACCGGCACCGACCGCATCGCCGAGGCGGCCGAGCGCCTCGGCCTGGCCGCCGACGAGATCGTCGTGAACGTGCAGGGCGACGAGCCGCTCGTCGAGCCGGGGCTGGTGCGCGCCGTCGCCGAGCTGCTGGGCGCGACGCGGGAAGCGTCGATCGCGACCGCCTGCCATCCCATCCGCGACGCGGGCGAGCTGTTCAATCCCAACGTGGTGAAGGTCGTGCTCGACCACGCCGGTTTCGCGCGCTACTTCACCCGCGCCCCGGTGCCGTGGGCGCGCGACGCCTTCGCCGCCTCGACCGCGCGGCTCCCGGAAGGCCTGCCGTGCCACCGGCACATCGGCGTGTACGGGTACCGCGTGCAGTTCCTGCGCCTCTACCCGAAGCTCGCTCAGTCGCCGCTCGAGCGCTTCGAGGCGCTCGAGCAGCTGCGCGCGCTGTGGCACGGCTACGCGATCGCCGTCGCGCTGCGACACGACGCGCCGCTGCCCGGCGTCGACACGGCCGAGGACCTGGAACGAATCCGCGCCGCGTTTGACCAAGTCGATCATAATCGGTAGCTTGTACGGCCCCGCCCGCCCGTGACCGCTGACACGCCATGAGACTCATGCTCCTCGGACCGCCAGGCGCCGGGAAAGGCACGCAGGCGGACTTCATCAGGCAGCGGTTCGGGATTCCGCAGATCGCCACGGGCGACATGCTGCGCGCCGCGGTCAAGGCCGGCACTCCGCTCGGCCTCGAGGCGAAGAAGGTCATGGACGCGGGCAAGCTCGTCTCCGACGGCCTCATCGTCGGCCTGGTCGAGGATCGGCTGTGTCATGCCGATTGCGAGAAGGGCTGTCTCTTCGACGGTTTCCCGCGCACGATTCCGCAGGCCGAGGCGATGCGGGCTTCGGGCATCGACCTCGACTACGTGGTCGAGATCGACGTGGACGAGAAGGAGCTTCTCGAGCGTCTCAGCGGCCGGCGCGTTCATCCGGCATCCGGCCGGACTTATCACGTGAAATTCAATCCGCCGAAGGTTCCCGGAAAGGACGACGTGACGGGCGAGCCCCTGGTCCAGCGCGATGACGACCGCGAAGACACGGTGAGGAATCGCATCGAGATCTACAAGAAGCAGACCCGGCCGCTGGTCGAGTACTACTCGAATTGGGCGGCCCAGGACGACCCGCGCGCGCCGAGGTACGTCAAGGTCTCCGGCGTCGGCTCGGTCGAGCAGGTCCGTGACCGCATCTTCGCCGCGCTGAAATAGATCTGTTTTCCCTCCGCCATGCCGATGAAACCCAGGAACGCCTTCTACGCCCAGTCGGGCGGCGTGACCGCCGTCATCAATGCGAGCGCCGCCGGAGTCATCGAGACCGCGCGCAAGTACAAGCACAGGATCGGCAGGATCTACGCCGGCCGCGACGGCATCATCGGCGCGCTGACCGAGGACCTGATCGACACGAGCAAGGAATCCGCCTCTGCCATCGCGCGGCTGAAGTCGACGCCGGGCGGCGCCTTCGGCTCGTGCCGCTACAAGCTGAAGGGCTTCGAGGAGAACCGCGCGCAGTACGAGCGGCTGATCGAGGTCTTCCGCGCGCACGACATCGGCTATTTCTTCTACAACGGCGGCAACGACTCGGCCGACACGACGCTCAAGATGTCGCAGATCGGCGAGAAGCTCGGCTATCCGCTGGTCTGCGTCGGCATCCCGAAGACCGTGGACAACGATCTCGCCGTGACCGACACCTGCCCCGGCTTCGGCTCGGTCGCGAAATACGTCGCGACCTCGATCCGCGAGGCGGGATTCGACGTCGCGTCGATGGCCCGCACGTCGACCAAGATCTTCGTGATGGAGGTGATGGGCCGGCACGCGGGCTGGATCACGGCGGCGTGCGGCCTGGCGGCCGAGCGCGAGGGCGACGCGCCGCAGGTGCTGCTCTTTCCCGAGATCGAGTTCGACGAGGAGAAGTTCGTCGCCCGGGTGAAGGAGATCGTGGAGCGCGACGGCTGGTGCGCGATCTGCGTCTCCGAGGGGCTGCGTACCCAAGACGGGAAGTTCGTCTCCGAGACCGGGCTCAAGGACGCGTTCGGGCATTCGCAGCTCGGCGGCGCGGGCGAGATCATCGCTAAGCTGGTGCAGAGCCGGCTCGGGCACAAGTACCACTGGGCGCTCGCCGACTACCTGCAGCGCGCCGCGCGGCACATCGCGTCGAAGGTGGACTTCGAGCAGTCGTACCGCGTCGGCGCCGAGGCCGTGAAGCTCGCCGTCTCGGGCCGAAACGCCGTCATGCCCGTGATCGAGCGCGTCTCGAACAAACCGTACAGGTGGCGCATCGGCGTCGCCCGGCTCGCCGATGTCGCGAACAAGGAGAAGATGATGCCGCGCGACTACATCACGCCCGACGGCTTCCACATCACGCAGAAGTGCCGCACGTACCTGTCGCCCTTGATCCAGGGGGAAGTCCCTCCGCCGTTCCGCAACGGCCTGCCGGATTACGTGAAGCTCAAGAACGTGCTCGCGCCGAAGAAGCTGCAACCCTTCAAGGTTTGATGAAGCTCAAAGCCTGGCGGCGCTGCTGCTATAATCTCGCCGCTCGAATTGGCGCACAAATCATCAAACACTGAACAGCGGCGCCCGCAACGGGCCCGACACCGAGGAGAAAGTCTATGAGTGGAGGCCCCTGGCTCGCGTTGGCCATCGTCTGCGGCGTGCTGGCTCTCGTCTACGGCGGCTGGCAGATCGCGTGGATCCTGCGACAGCCGACCGGCAACGACCGCATGCGCGAGATCGCCGCGGCGGTGCAGACCGGCGCCATGGCCTACCTGAACCGGCAGTACACCACCATCGCCATCGTCGGCGTGATTCTCTTCGTCGTGATCGGCTTCGGGCTCGGCTGGGCGACCGCGTGGGGCTTTGCGCTCGGTGCAGTTCTCTCCGGCCTGACCGGCTACATCGGCATGAACATCTCGGTGCGCTCGAACGTGCGTACGGCCGAGGCCGCCCGCACGGGCCTGAACGAGGCGCTCACCATCGCGTTCCGCGGCGGCGCAATCACCGGGCTGCTGGTCGTCGGCCTGGGCCTGCTGGGCGTCGCGTCTTTCTACGCGGTCATGATGGCGTCCGCGCCGCACGGCGCGCCGCTCTCCGACGTCATCAAGCCGCTCGTCGGCCTGGGCTTCGGCGGCTCGCTCATCTCGATCTTCGCGCGTCTCGGCGGCGGCATCTTCACCAAGGGCGCCGACGTCGGCGCCGACCTCGTCGGCAAGGTGGAGGCCGGCATCCCCGAGGACGATCCGCGCAACCCCGCGGTGATCGCCGACAACGTGGGCGACAACGTCGGCGACTGCGCCGGCATGGCGGCGGACCTGTTCGAGACGTTCGCCGTGACGCTGATCGCCACGATGCTGCTCGGCGCGCTGACGGTCGCCACGACCTCGGACGCGGCGCTGGTGTTCCCGCTCGCGATCGGCGGCGTGTCGATCGTGGCATCGATCATCGGCTGCATGTTCGTGAAGGCCATCCCCGGGAAGAAGATCATGAGCGCGCTGTACCGCGGGCTGATCGTCGCGGCCGTGCTCGCCGCGATCGCGTTCATCCCGGCCACGTACTCGATCATGGGGCCGGTGGTGAGCCAGGTGCCGTTCGACGTCGGCGGCGGCAAGGTGATGATCACGGTCTGGCACCTCTGGGGCGCGGCGATGGTCGGGCTGGTGCTCACGGCGCTGATGGTCATCATCACCGAGTACTACACGGCGACCGAGTACTCGCCCGTGCGTCACGTCGCGCAGGCGTCGACCACGGGCCACGCGACCAACATCATCGCCGGCCTCGGCGTCTCGATGCGCTCCACCGCGTGGCCGGTGCTGGCCGTATGCGTGGCGATCTGGGCCGCGTACTCGCTCGCGGGCCTCTATGGCATCGCGATCGCGGC
>DATDMW010000068.1:0-5900 GCA_036518595.1 Burkholderiales bacterium | reverse complement strand
CGCGGCGCTCGAGCGCGCGAGCTGATCCTCGACGGCGAGACGATCGCGTTGCGCGCCGACGGCACGCCCTACCCGTTCCAGGAGACGATGCGCCGCTTCGGTCGGCGGCTGGACGCCGACGAGCTGCGCGCCGCGATGCCGCTCTCGGTGTATTGCTTCGACTGCCTGCTCGCCGACGGCGAGGATCTCACCGCGCAGCCCGCGCGCGAGCGCTTCGAAGCGCTCTTGCGCGTGCTGCCGCCTTCATCGGTGATCCCGCGCATCGTCACTGCGGAGCGGGCGGACGCCCAGCGCTTTTTCGACGCCTCGCTCGCGCGCGGACACGAGGGCCTGATGGCGAAGGCGCTCGCGGCGCCCTACGAGGCGGGCGGGCGCGGCGCGAGCTGGCTCAAGATCAAGCAGGCCAATACGCTGGACCTCGTCGTCATCGCCGTCGAATGGGGCAGCGGCCGGCGGCGGGGATGGCTCTAGAATCTCCATCTCGGCGCGCTCGATCCCGACGCCGGCGGCTTCGTCATGCTCGGGAAGACGTTCAAGGGCATGACCGACGCCATGCTCGCATGGCAGACCGAGCGCCTGCTCGCGCTGGAGACCGCGCGCGAAGGGCCCGTCGTGCGCGTGCGGCCCGAGCTGGTCGTCGAGATCGCGTACAACGAGATCCAGGAAAGCCGCGTCTATCCTGGCGGGCTCGCGCTGCGCTTCGCGCGCGTCAAGCGCTACCGCGAGGACAAGACCGCGGCGCAGGCCGACACGATCGCGACGGTCAGGCAGCTCTACGCGTCACAGCTGCACCGGGGCGGATCGGGCGCGGCCTAGTGCCCGGCGTCGCGCGCCCAGCGCACGAGTCCGACGAGACCCTTCGCGCCGAACACCAGCCAGATGCCGATCAGCGTCTCGGCGATGAGCCCGGCGAAGGCCGCCGGTACCTCGGGTGCGAACGCTGCCGCGTTCCCTCGCTGCGACGTGAGGAAATAGATGAAGGCGTAACGCAGGACGCCAGGGATCGACGTCGCGAGCACCCACAGTCCGAGGAGCAGAAATCCGCAGCGCTGGAGATCCTCGATAGGCAGCGCGCCGCGCTGCTCGAGCGCGGATCGCGGCATCAGGGCCGACGCGACGCTCAGCGGAAACAGCCACAGGAGGGCGGCGACCAGCAGCATCACCGCGACGACGACGAGCACCAGCGCCATCCCCGTCGCGTCGCTCTCGCGGGCGTTCATCACCCAGAGCCCCGGCCCGCTGCGTATCACGTAGAGCACGAGCCAGATCGCGAAGAGCCTCACACCGACAGCAACTCCTTGTGCGTTCGTCATCGACCCCACCTTTTCGTGTTGCGTTCGCATTCGCACTCTACGATTTTCGCCGCGATTTCTCCAGCCCGATCCGAGGGTTGCGCACCGAGGCATTTGACCTTGACACCCGCGGCGCCGCTGCCGACCATGCACGGCGTCATGAGCGTGAAATACTTTTTCAGAGACGTCGCGAAGCGGATCGCGTGGACGGCGAAGCACCCGGTGTTCGAGCTTCGCCTCGCGTGGTACCGCTTCAACCCGTTTCCGTGGATCGTCGCCGCGATCGTGGGCGGCATGGCGGTCGCGATCTCGTTTGCGATCGACGCGATGGGCGACCTGCGCGCCGAGCGCCAGGAAGTGCTGTGCCTCGCGAAGAACGTTTACTACGAGGCGCGCGGCGAGTCCGCGACCGGTCAGATCGCGGTGGCCGAGGTGACGATGAACCGCCTCGCGTCGGGCCGCTACGCCGACAGCGTATGCGGCGTGGTCTACCAGAAGAACTGGGACCCGATCCGCAAGCGCTACGTCGGGGCCTTCTCGTGGACCGAGCTCGACGAGCTGCCGCCGCTCGCCGGCGACGAGTGGCTGCGCGCGCTGACGATCGCCGACGCCGTGTACCGCGGGAACGAGCCTTCGGTGCTCGACGATCGCACGATGTTCTACCACGCGACCTACATCAAGCCCGACTGGGCGCACGGCAAGCGCCAGACCGCCCGCATCGGCGGGCACGTGTTCTACCGCTAGGGTTTGACCTTCCCGCCCTGGAACACGACGCTGTGCGTCGCGAACTTGTTGCGCCAGTATTTCCAGGTGGTGGACTCGAGGCTCGGCGTGGCGTGCTCGGGCGGATAGCCCGCGGCGAGGATCACGGCGTCCTTGGTCATCCCGGGCAGGATCCGTCCCTCCTTGAATCCCTGCCGATTGACCCCGGTGAGCGAGTCGATCTTCTTGCGCGGGCACGCCGTGCCGAAGTACTTGTCGAGGTGCTTCGCGACCGGGTCCTTCATCGTGTCGTGGAAGATGTATTCGTACTTCGTGCCCCCGGCCTCGAACTCCATGTGCTTGTTCGTGACCGAGAGGATGTTGACCTTCGTGCACGCCGGCATCAGCGAGTCGAGCTGGTAGTTGACCGAGTAGAGGCGCTTCGCCTTCTCGTCGGGATGCAGGTTGACCAGCGTGACGACGCCGGGCTTCCCGGTGAGGTGGTAATCGACGTCGGCGGCGCGCGCGGGCGCGGCGAGCGCGATCGATGCGAGCGCCAAGGCGATGGCTGCGAGTCTCATGGTTTCCCCCTGGTTCCGTTGCGGCGCCGGAAATTGTAGGGCTTTTGATAAGCTTCGGCCATGCCCGCCGAACGCGCCGTCGCGCTCGCCTGCCATCCCGACAGCCGCGCCGGCGCCGTGCGCGGCGTGCGCGCGCGCGTGCTCAGGTCCGCCGGCGGCGCGCTCGCGGTCGCCTTCACGATCGAAGCCGACCCGCGGCGGCTGCGCATTCCGCCGCCGGCCGCGCCGCGCTTCGCCGACGAGCTCTGGAAGCACACGTGCTGCGAGGTCTTCGTCGCGCGCCGCGGCGCGAGCGCGTATCACGAGTTCAACCTCTCGCCCTCGGGCGAGTGGGCGGCGTACGCGTTCCGCGCATACCGCGAGCGCGCCGACCTCGACATCGCGGCGCTCGAGCCGGGCATCGTGGTCGAGCGTTCCGCGGCCGCGCTCGAGCTCGAGGCGACGCTGCCGCTCGGGCGCCTGTCGCCCGGCCACGCGAGCGCGCCGCTCGCGCTCGGGCTGTCGGCGGTGATCGAGGACGCCGGCGGCGCGCTCTCGTACTGGGCGCTCGCGCACCCGCCGGGGCGGCCGGATTTCCATCATACTGAGGCGTTCGCCCTCGACCTCGAATGAAGCTCGGAATCGACCGCCTGCTCGAAGACGCCGCGCTGCGCAAACCGCTCGCCGGCAGGCGCGTCGCGCTGCTCGCGCACCCGGCGTCGGTGACGTCCGACCTCACGCACTCGCTCGACGCCCTCGCGCGCGCGGGCGTGAGGCTCACCGCCGCGTTCGGCCCGCAGCACGGCCTGCGCGGCGACAAGCAGGACAACATGGTGGAGTCGCCCGACACCACGGACCCGATCCACGGCATTCCCGTATTCAGCCTGTACGGCAAGGTGCGCCGCCCGACGCCGCAGATGATGGACGCGTTCGACGTGCTGCTCGTCGACCTCCAGGACCTCGGCACGCGCGTCTACACGTTCGTCACGACGCTGCGCTACGTGCTCGAGGCGGGGGCGCAGCACAAGAAGTCCGTCTGGGTGCTCGACCGCCCCAACCCGGTCGGCCGCCCGGTCGAAGGAACGAAGCTGCAACCCGGCTGGGAGAGCTTCGTCGGCGCGGGCGCGATGCCGATGCGTCACGGCCTGACGCTCGGCGAGCTCGCGCGCTGGTTCGTGAAGACGCTCCGGCTCGACGTCGAAGTGCGCGTGATCGAAATGGAAGGATGGAAACCCGACGCCGCGCCCGGCCACGGCTGGCCGCTCGGCGAGCGCGCCTGGGTCAACCCGAGCCCGAACGCGCCGAACCTCGCGATGGCGCGCTGCTACCCCGGGACGGTGATGCTGGAGGGCACGACGCTATCCGAGGGCCGCGGCACGACGCGGCCGCTCGAGCTCTTCGGCGCGCCCGATATCGATCCACGCGCACTGATCACCGAGATGCGGAAGCTCGCGCCGCAATGGCTGAACGGCTGCGCGCTGCGCGAATGCTGGTTCGAGCCGACGTTCCACAAGCACGCGGGAAAGCTGTGCGCCGGCGTGCAGATCCACGCCGAATCGCCGGTGTACGGCCACGACGCCTTCCGCCCCTGGCGTCTCATGGCGCTCGCGTTCAAGGCGTTGAAATGGATCGCCCGCGACTACGAATTGTGGCGCGACTTCCCCTATGAGTACGAGACGCGCCTCGCGATCGACGTGATCAACGGCGGACCGGCGCTGAAGCAATGGGTCGACGACCGGTCCGCGACCCCAGCGGACCTCGACGCGCTCGCCGCGCCCGACGAGAAGGCCTGGCGCGACGAGCGGGAGAGCTTCCTGATCTACCGCTAGGCCGCTGTCATTGACTGCTCTTACGCCTCGCGTCCCGCGGTCACCGCCGCGCCGCGCCGTCCCGACCAGGCGCCGAGCAGCGCAGCGAGCAGCGACAGGATCAGCGCGATGAATGTGATCCACGCGGTCTTCTTGGCCGCCTCCTGCGCGCGCTCGGCGGCGCGCGCGAGCGTACCGTCGTCCTTCGCCTGCTGGATCATCTGCTGCACGCCCTGGCGCACGTCGGCCGCGGCCTGCGACGGGTTGTCCTTCGCCTGCGCGGCCTTGTCGGCCAGCTGCGAGAGATCCTGCTGTACTTTCTGCGCGTCCATGCCGGTCGCGCCCGCGAGCATCTGCGAAGTCTGCGGATCGCGCAGGCGCTGGACGATCTGGTCGACGTTGCCCTGGCTGAGGTCGGACAGGTTGCCGCCCGAGACGACCGTGCCGATCGCCTGGGTCGCGCCGCCCACCAGCTTGAACGCGCCGCTCGCGACCAGGCCGATGCCGCTCGCCGCGAAGAACGCCATGAACAGGATCGAGACGACCCACACGAGGAAGCCCTCGTAGGTGCTCGTGGTGCGGTCGAAGATCGCGCCGATGCGCGTCGACACGTGGCCAGCGACGTAGAGCGCGATCAGCAGCGTGATGCCCGCCCAGATCGCGGCGCCGATGCCGATCTTCTGCGCCTCGGTGTCGGTCGGGTCGACCGCGGTCGCGCCGATCGCGAGCCCGAGCGCCGTGAGCAGCACCAGGATGCCCATGCCGACCAGCACGCCGCCCCAGATGCCGCCCCAGGACACGCGCATGCCGTCGGTGTCGCTCACCGCGACGGGCGCGCTGCCGACGTTGTCGCGCAGCGCCATGGTGGTGCGGTCATGGGCCCGGCGCGGATAGGTCCTGCGCTCGATGCCTTCGTGGACGATGGTAGCCATTGCTTGTCTCCGGTGCGTTGTGCTCGACCGCTTCGAGATGCAAGTAACGGACCCGGAAGGCGAATCCTGGAGAGAAGGCGCGCGGGCGAAACAATAACGGCGGCGGGCGCGCCGATCGTTTTCCGAAGCGGGCGGCGGCATGCGCCCAACGGACCGCGCCGCAGAGCGCGTTCGCGTAAAAGGTGCAGGAACCCGGCAATAACTGCCGGGCGCCTTCCCAGCAATCGACTGTGCTCGGGTGACTGGTTCTATTTCTTCTCGAACCCGCTGTCGCGCACGACGTTGCAGACCTGCACGCGGTACTCGAGGTAGAAGTCTGCGCGGCCCTTCTTTTTCGCGTCCATGTGCTCCGCGTGCGTCGCCCACGCCCGCTGCGCCTCCTCGTTCTCGAACTCGACGATGGTGACGCGCTCGCCGTCGGGCGCCGTGAACCACTTGTGCGAGATATGTCCGGGCATCTTCTTCGCGAGCTCGCTCATGCGCGCGGCCCAGCGCGAGTACTCCTCCTGGGCTTCGGGCCTCAGCCGCGAGCGGAACACCGTGACGATCATCGCCTCTCTCCTGCCTGGCCACGAGCGGACGACATCTTACCGCCCGCGGCCGGCC
>DATDMW010000067.1:0-5762 GCA_036518595.1 Burkholderiales bacterium | reverse complement strand
GGCGCTCGCGGGCGGTCGCGGCGGCCACTTCGGCCGCTCCTCCTCGCCGTTCGCCGTCGGGCACTCGGGGTCCGGGTCCGTCGCGCGGCCCGGCTTCGTGCATTCGCGGCCGTTCTTCCACCACGGCGGCCGGGTGATCGTGGGCTCGACGATCTTCATCGGCGCGGCGGCCTATCCCTACTACTATTACCCGTACTATCCGCCGGCCTACCTCCCGCCCGCGTACGAGGAGGAGCCGCCGGTCACTTACATCGAGCAGTCCGACCAGGTGCGCTACTACTGCCCCGACTCGCGCGCCTACTACCCGAGCGTCACGGCCTGCCCGTCGGCCTGGCTGAAAGTCGTACCGTAGTCTCGCCGGTGTCCGCGGGGGGCGGCGGCGCGCCCGTCACCAGCACCGCCTTGCCGCGCACCTTGCGGCTCATCAGGTCCTCGAGCGCCTGCGCCGCGCGCTCGAGCGGATAGGTCGCGCTCACCAGCGGGCGGATCTTCCCGGCGCGCAGCCACGCGATCAGCTGCTCGAAATTCTCGGCGGCCGCGCGCGGCTCGCGACGCGTGAAATCGCCCCAGTACACGCCGACGATCGCGCTGCCTTTCAGCAGCACGAGGTTCAGCGGGATCTTCGGGATGTCGCCGGCGGCGAAGCCGACCACGAGGTAGCGCCCTCTCCACGCCAGGCCGCGCACCGCGGGCTCGGCCCAGCGGCCGCCGACCGGGTCGTAGACGACGTCGACGCCCTTGCCGTCGGTGAGCGCGCGGATCGCCTCGCGAAGGTCCTCGCGCTCGTAGTCGATCACGGCGTCGGCGCCGCGCTCGCGGCAGGCCGCCAGCTTGGCCTCGCTCGACGCGGCCGCGATCACGCGCGCGCCGAGCAGCTTGCCGAGCTCGACCGCGGCGAGCCCGACGCCGCCTGCGGCGCCGAGCACGAGCAGCGTCTCGCCCGCCGCGAGCCGCGCGCGGTCTTTGAGCGCATGGTACGAGGTCGCGTACGTCACGCCGAAGGCGGCGGCGACGGTGTAGTCGATGCCGGCCGGCATCGGCGCGAGCTTCTTCTCGTCGACGACCACCTCCTCGGCGAATCCGCCCCAGCCGATCAGCGCGATCACCGGATCGCCGGGCATGAAGCCGCGCACGCCTTCGCCGACGCGTTTCACCACGCCCGCGATCTCGTTGCCGGGCGAGAACGGCAGCTCGGGCTTGAGCTGGTACTTGCCCTGGACGATGAGCACGTCGGGGAAGTTCACGCCCGCCGCGCGCACGGCGACGAGCACGCGGCCCGGACCCGGCGCGGGCGAGGGCGCGTCCTCGACCACCAGGCTGCCCGGCGGTCCCCAGGCCTTGCACAGCACGGCTTTCATATCGGGCGATGATAACGCCGACGGCGGCATTGCCGCCGCCCGGCGGGAGGCGCTACCATCGTGCGACCCGCAACGACCTCAGGGAGACGTCATGGCGGAAATCGCGCAGGGAACGGGGCAAGTCGTGTACGTCGGATTCTGGAAGCGCTTCGCGGCGATGTGGATCGACACGCTGATCCTCACCGTCGTGATCGCGCTGATCGTGCTGCCGATCTACGGCAGCCAATACCCCGCGTTGAAAGCACAGGGCCAGACGATGTGGATCGACAACGTCATCAATGTCGGGGCGATCCTCGCCACGATCCTGCTCTGGCGCTTCCGCGGCGCGACGCCGGGCAAGATGCTGTTCTCGGCGAAGATCGTGGACGCGAACACGCTCGCCGCCCCGTCGATGGGCAAGCTCGTCGGCCGCTTCTTCGCCTACCTCGTGTCGATGATCCCGCTGGGCCTCGGATTCCTGTGGATCGCATTCGATGCGCGCAAGCAGGGCTGGCACGACAAGCTCGCCGGCACGGTCGTGATCGAGGAGCCCGACGCTTGAGTCTCGGGGGCAAGACCGCCTGGATCACCGGCGCGGGCAGCGGGATCGGCCAGTCGGCCGCGGTCGAGCTCGCGCGCGCGGGCGCGGCGGTGGTCGTGTCGGGTCGCCGCGCCGATGCGCTCGCCGAGACCGTCGCGCTGGTGCAGAAGGCGGGCGGCAAGGCGGACGCGGTCGCGCTCGACGTCGCCGACCGCGAGGCGGTCGCGCGCGCGGGTGAGGAC
This sequence comes from Burkholderiales bacterium, assembly GCA_036518595.1. GTDB lineage: Bacteria > Pseudomonadota > Gammaproteobacteria > Burkholderiales > SG8-39 > VBDM01. Next base: position 3,642 of record DATDMW010000067.1, on the reverse strand, counting down.
ATCCTGCGCCGTCACGGTCGCGTCGACATCCTCGTGAACAGCGCCGGCCTCAACGTCCCGAACCGCTTCTTCAAGAACGTGACGGCGAAGGACTGGGACCACGTCATGGGCATCAACCTGCACGGGGCGATGTACTGCATGCTCGCCGTGCTGCCCGCGATGCGCGAGCGCCGCGACGGGCTCGTGATCAACGTGTCGTCGTGGTTCGGCCGCTACCCGAGCTACATGGGCGGGCCCGCCTACAACGCGAGCAAGCGCGCGCTCGCCACGATCACCGAGCAGGTCAACCTCGAGGAGGGGCACCGCGGCGTCCGCGGCTGCGTCATCTTCCCGGGCGAGGTGGCGACGCCGATCCTGAAGTCGCGCCCGAAGCCCGTGTCGGCCGAGGACCAGGCGCGCATGCTGCAGTCGGCCGACCTCGGGCGGCTCATCCGCTTCGTCGCCGAGACGCCGGCGCACGTCTGCCTGAACGAGATCGTGATCTCGCCGACCTGGAACCGGCTGATCCTCGGCGGCGCCGATATCTCGCTCGCGCCGAAGCCGGACTGAGCCGAACCGAGGCTACTTCGCTCCGGCGGCCGCGACGTCCAGGCCGGTGATCTGCTCGAGCACCATTCCCTTCGTCTCGACGCCGACCAGCCAGATCGCGATCGCGGCGATGAGGTACGTGAGCGCGAAGGTGTGCAGGACGTACTGCCCCACGCCGCCCGCGATCATCAGACCGACCACCGTCGGCGCGAGGAACGAGCCGATGCGGCCGATGCCGAAGTACCAGCCGACCGCGGTCGCGCGCAGGTGCGTGGGGTAGAGCTCGGCGACGTAGACCGTGCTCGGTCCGTACACGCCGGGGTTGACCCAGCCGACCATCGCGATCGCCGCGTACATCCAGGCGCCGGTCGCGAGCGCGAACCACAGGTGGAAGCCCGCGCCGACGAAGAAGTACAGGAACAGGATCGGGCGCCGCCCGTAGCGGTCGATGAGGAAGGCGCAGGCGACGTAGCCGAAGACCCCGCCGATCGCCTGCACCAGCACGAGCCCGAGCGCCTGGCTGAGCGGCATGCCGCGCTGCGTGAGGATCGTCGGCAGCATGAACAGGATCCCGTTCGACGACCACAGGAAGCAGAACGACACGGCCCACAGGAGCAGCGTGCGCGTCGCGCGGCCCTGGCGCAGGAGCTCGAGCACCGTGACCTTCGATTCGGCGGCGCGCGCGGCCTGCGGCGCGGCCGCGATCTCCGGCGAGGTCGCCGCGGCGGGCGCTGCCGCGCCCCCGAGCGCGCGCTGCTCGATCTCGCCGACCGTCTTTTCGGCGTCGGCGATGCGGCCCTTGCTCACGAGGTAGCGCACCGACTCGGGCACATTGCGGCGGACGAAGAACAGCACGAGCGCGGGCAGCACGCCGAGCGCGAACAGCGTGCGCCAGCCGTAATTCGGAAGGACGGCGAGCGCGAGGCCCGCGGCGAGCACGAGCCCGGCGGGGAAGGCCGCCATCATCGTGCCGGTGGCGCGGCCGCGGATCTTGCTCGGCATGAACTCCGAGGACAGCGTCGAGGCGACGGGCACCTCGCCGCCCAGACCGAAGTTCGACAGGAAGCGGAACACCGCGAGCGACGCCACGCTCCAGGATGCCGCGATCGCTCCCGTGAACGCGGCGAAGATGCCGATCGTCCACTTGAACGCCGTGCGCCGGCCGATGTAGTCGGAGATCGTGCCCCAGAAGAGCGCGCCGAGGAAGGCGCCGATCAGGCCGACCGTCGCGAGCTGGCCCGCCTGCGCCGGCCCGAGGTGGAACTCCTTCGCGATCACGGGCAGCGCCGCGCCGAAGAGCGCGAAGTCGGCGGCGTCGAACAGCGTGCCGAAGAACGCCACGGTGAGGAACGACTTGTGCCAGCCCGAGAACGGCAGCCGCTCCAGGCGCGCCAGCAGCCGCGCCGACGCATCGATTTCGTTCGCCATGCGGATCTCCTCCTCGTTTCTAGTTTTGCGAGCGGTCGACGATGAGCCGCTTGTACAGCGCCTGCCAGCGGTCGTAATCGTCGATCGCCTCGCGCGCGTCGACGATCCTCACCGGTCGGCGCGCCTCCACCAGGCGGCGCACCGGCGTATCGTAGCTCTTGTTGGCCGGGATGCGGTGCACCTCGGTGTAGAAGCGCTGCCCGTCGGAGAGCATGTAGTCGTAGAACAGCACGGCCGCGTGCGGGTGCGGCGCGCGCCGCGACACGGCGACCGCCGACGGCAGCACGATGGCGGGCGGCAGCACGAACCAGTCGACCGGCGCGCTCTTCGCCTTCATGCGCTCGGCGTCGTGGCTGTAGATCCCCATCATGAGCGGGATCTCGCCCGCGGCGACCAGCACGGCGCTGTGGTTGTGCCCGGTGCGCACCGCGACGCCGTTGTCGCCGAGCCGGCGGAAGAGATCGAGGCCGGTCTTCTCGCCCAGCGCCTCGACCACGGCGGCGAACCACTCGACGTTGGTGGACTCCATGCCGATGCGCCGCTTCCACCTGGGATCGAGCAGGTCCTCCCAGCGCTTCGGGACTTCGGAAGCGGCCACCGCGCGCGTGTTGTACGCGTAGACGAGGAGATTCAGGCGGTCGGGCGCCCACTCGCCGTGCGGCGGCACCGTCTCGGGGAGCAGCTCCTGGTCGAGCAAGGGCGAGGGGACCTTCTGCAGCAGCTGCTCGCGCGCGAGCACCTCGACCTGCGGCGCGTTGGTCTCGATCGCATCGAAGTCGAAGCGGCCGCCGCGCGCCTCGTTCAGGACGCGCTGCAGGATGTTCGCCTGGCTGCCCCGCCAGAACCTGAGCGCGACGCCGTAGCGCTGCTTGAAGTCGGCGGCGAGCTTGCGCTGGTCCTCCTGCACGAGCGAGGAATAGACCATCAGCTCGCCTTCCTGCTTCGCGCCCGCGGCCAGGCGCGCCGCGCGGTCGGGTCCGGCGTACGCGGCGACCGCCGCGACGCCGGGCGCGGGCTCGACCGCCGACGCGGTCGCGGCCAGGAGCAGGCTACAGGCGAAGCAGGCGAGCCGCATTTTCGCCGAGGATCTTGTCCTTCTGGCGCGCGGTGAGGTCCTTGCGCTCACGGATGGAGGACACCGTGTGCGGGTATTCCGAGTCGAAGTGCGGGTAGTCGCTCGCCATCAGGATGCGGTCCTCGCCGAGCTCGGCGATCGGCCGCGCGAGATCGGCCTCGTCGGCCTCGCAGGTCACCCAGCAATTGCGGCGGATGTATTCCGAGGGCGCGCGCTTCATCGACGCCGAGATCTGCGGGAAGTCCTTCGCCCATTCCCAGTCGTCGTCCATGCGGTGCATCCAGTACAGGATCCACTCCGCGCTGCACTCGAAGAACACGACCTCCAGCTTCGGAAACTTCTCGAACACGCCGCCGAGCACGAGCGCGACCAGCGCGGCGCTGCAGTTCGTGGGCCGCCCGAGCACGTGCGTCTTGTAGAAATTGTCGAAGCGGTCGACGAGCTCGCCGTTCGAGTTCGGGTGGCACAGCAGCGGCACGCCGAGCGCCTCGGCCTCGGCGTAATAAGGGAAGTACGCGGGATCGTCCAGGTTGCGCGTGCCGCAGTAGGGCACGAGGTGCGAGGCGCGGAAGCCGAGCTGCTTCACGCAGCGGCGCAGCTCCTCGGCCATC
>DATDMW010000066.1:0-5646 GCA_036518595.1 Burkholderiales bacterium | reverse complement strand
CTTTAGCCATCCTTGTGCTATTTGGGTGGCAGTGGGGCAGTTCTTACCGATCGGAATCGGTTGACCTTTGGGAGCTCCCAATATTGAGTTGCCTCTTATTTGTTGCGGCAGCCATTCCAACCCAGCTGAGAATTCGCCCTGTTGCAATTGCGGCAATCATCTTAGGCGTCTGCTCGTTAAGCTGGTGGGCTATCGAACGGGCCGAGATGCAATACGGTGGCCTGGACATTGGCGGAATAATCCTGCGGATACTCGTCTACGGAGTGGCATTTGTATTGCTCCGACCGTCAAGGGCGCATCAATAATCGGTCGTTACGCTGCGGAACCCGCTAAGCCCTCAACTTCTCATGCTCCATATACCTCTCCCGATACTCCTCGAAGCTGATCTTGTCGGCCTTCTCGATCGCTTTCTGCTCTTCCATCGACTCTTTCGCCATTCGCTCGAACGCGGCCTCGGCTTCTTTCGGTAGCGGCTTTTCCATCAGCCGGCGCCGGTGCTCGATGGACTTGGCGTAGGCGAAGGGCGGGTACTCCTTGTCGTAGCTCGCTTCGATCTCGGCGAGCATGCGCGCGCTCGGGAGCGAGTCGGGGTTCTCGAGGGACTCGGTGGCGGCGGCGAGGGCGTCGCGGTGGGCGCTGCCGCCGTGCGCGGCGTCGAGGGCGTCGGCGATGGGCTCGCACTCGCGCACGATGTCGGCGCCCCAGTCGCGCACGGTGACCACCTGGCCGCCGCGGTCGAGCGTGAGCCCGGGCTCGCGCCCGCGCGCGGCGATGCGCTGCTTGTTGCGGCCGACGGACTCGATCTCCTCGGCCGTGTCGAGCGGGCTGTCGGCGAGCAGGCAGTGCAGGAGGAACACGTCGAGAAAGCGCACGGTCTGCGCGCGGATCCCGACCGGCGAGAAGGGATCGAGGTCCATCGCGCGCACCTCGACGTACTCGACGCCGCGCTCGCGCAGCGCGTGCAGCGGACGCTCGCCGGGATTGATGACGCGCTTGGGCCGGATGGTGCTGTAGAACTCGTTCTCGATCTGCAGCAGGCTGGTCGCGAGCTGACGGTAGCCGTTGCCGTCGCGGATGCCGATCTTCTCGTACGCGGGGTACGGCTTGGTCATCGCGTCGTAGAGCGAGGCGGTATAGCTGCCGAGCGAGTTGTACGAGACCAGCAGCTTGTCCTGCGCCTCGGACAGGTAGCCGAGGCGCCCCATGCGCAGCGACGTCGCGTGCGGCAGGTACAGGGTCCCGGGACCGAAGGGCTGCAGGCCGTGCGGCCGTCCCTCGACGAAGGTCGAGCACACGGCGGGCGACGCGCCGAAGAGCAGCATCAGCAGCCACGCGTTGCGCCTGAAGTTGCGGATGAGCGCGAAGTACCCGGTGCTCGCGTCCGGGAACCCCGGCAGCTTCCACGCGCTCTCGGGCATCGACCAGTTGTAGTGCAGCCCGGCGATCATCTGCATGCGCTTGCCGTAGCGGTGCGTGAGGCCGACGCGGTAGACGGTCTTCGCCTGCGCCACGTTCGAGGTGCCGTAGCGCGCGATCGGGATCTGCTGCTCGTTCGGCAGGCAGCACGGCATGCTCGCCGCCCACAGCATCTCGTCGCCGATATGGCGGTAGACGAACTGGTGGATGCGCTCGAGCTCATCGAGGCAGGACTCGACCTCGGTGTGCACGCCGGTGATCAGCTCGATCAGCGACTCGGAGAAGTCGGTCGTGATGTGCGGATGCGTGAGCGCGGATCCCAAAGCGCGCGGGTGCGGCGTGAGCGCGAGCACGCCGTCGGGCTCGACGCGCAGGCTCTCCTTCTCGATGCCGCGATTCAGGCCGCGCAGCATCGCCGGCGTGAGCGCGGCGAGGCGCGCGCGGAACGCGCCCGCGCCGCTCATCGAGAAGAGCTCCCCGCGCGCGAGGCCGGTCTCGTACGGCATGGGCATGAGTCAAGCACAGACAGGCGCGGCGCCGATCGGTTTCGGGCGTGGTCCGGGCGGAGCCCCCGGCAACGTGCGCGGGCGGTCGCTACAATGCCGCTGTTTCTTCTCGGAGGCCTCAATGGGATCGTCCGCTCGATGGGGAATGGCGCTCGCGGCGCTGCTGGCGATCTCGGCGCCGGCGTTTTCGCAATCATATCCCGCCAGGCCGATCCGCGTGATCCTGCCTTTCGCGGGCGGGACCGACGCGGTGGCGCGGCTGCTCTCGGCGAAGATGTCGCCGGCGATCGGGCAGCAGCTCGTGCCCGAGCCGCGTCTCGGCGCGGGCGGCAACATCGCGCACGAGCTCGTGGCGAAGGCGCCGCCCGACGGCTACACGCTGCTCATGGCCGCGCCGCCGCTCGTGATCAACCCGCACCTCAACAAGGTGAATTACGACCCGCTGCGCGACCTCGCGCCGATCGCGCTCCTCACCGCGATCCCGAACGTGCTGGTGGTGCATCCTTCGGTGCCCGCGAAGACGATGGACGAGCTGATCGCGCTCGCGCGCAGGAGTCCCGGCAAGCTCACCTACGCCTCGGGCGGCGTCGGCTCGTCGAACCACCTCGCGGGCGAGCTGCTCAAGTCGATGACGAAGATCGACATCCTGCACGTCCCCTACAAGAGCGCCACCATCGCCCTGACAGGCGCGCTCGCGCACGAGGTCGACGTCGTCATCGTCGCGTCGTCCTCGGTCGCGGCGATGGTGAAGGACGGACGCATGCGCGCCCTCGCCGTGCTCGACAACAAACGCGTCGACGCGCTGCCCGGCGTGCCGACCATGGCCGAGGTCGGCCTGCCGCAGCTCGTCGTGGTGAACTGGTACATCCTGCTCGCGCCCGCGGGAACGCCGCGCGCGATCGTCGACTTCCTCAACCGCGAGGCGGTCAAGGCCATGAACGACCCGGAGACCCGGACGCGCCTCGCCAATCTCGGCGGGGAGCCCGCGAGCGGGACGCCGGAGCAGGCGGCGGAGATGCTGCGGCGGGAGTACGAGCAGTGGGGCAGGGTGATCCGCGAGGCCGGGATCAAGGGCGAGTGACTACGCGCCGAAGCGCTTGCGCCCGACGTCGACGGCCTCGAGGATGAAGCGCAGCACCGCCTGCCCGCGGTTCACCTGCTCGAGCAGCGCGTCGCCGGTCGCGACCGCGCCGAACCAGCCGTCGGTGTGCCAGCGCCCGGGCTTGGGCGCGTCGGGCAGGCGCTCGAAGCTCGGCGACGGGCTGACGTAGACGTAGGGCTGCGCGTAGTGCTCGTCGCCGGGCGAGAGCCCGAAGCCGATCGAGCGCGCGCCGTCGGCTCCGGGCGCGTCGAGCGCCGCGACGCTCGCGATGTCGAAGTGGTGCGGCCACAGGCGCACCGGGCTCGGGCGCAGGTCCGCGAGCCGCTCGCGCGCGTCCTCGAGCGCGGCCGACGCGCCCGCGAACCAGCGCGCGAGCTCGCCCAGCTCGCGCTCCTGCAGGTAGAGGTCGTAGCGAGCGCCCTGCGCCACCGCGTGGTCGGGCATGCCGTACGGCAGGCGCACGTCGCTCGCGGCGCGCAGGCCGAGCGCCTGCAGCTTCGCGTCGATCCAGACGCCCGCGACCTGCTCGGGCTTGCCGTTCAGCTGCAGCACGTCGAGGATCGCGCCGTTGCGGACCAGCAGGATCGCGAGGCCCGAGAGCCGCAGCCCCACGCGCACGTCGCCCGCGGGCGTCTTCAGCGGCTGCGTGACGAGCGCGGCGAGGCCCGGGTCCCAGTCGAAGCTCGAGTGGCTGTCGTCGGCGGCGGGCTTGATGTTGGCGCGGGCGCAGCGCGCCGGCCACTGCAGCGCATGGTGCGCGAGCAGCCGCGCGTTGACCAGGCCCTGCGGCGCGACGCGCCCGAGCCCGGCCCAGTTGAAGTGCGCCGAGCGCCCCTCCGGCTTCAGTGTCCGGGTCGTCACCATGGGAAGCGACACCTTACACCGAGGCCGGCGCGGGCGCGCCGGGGCGTCCCGGGGAGTGTGGCGAAATGCCGGCGTCATCGACGCCGGGAGGGAACTCAGCCGGGCTGGCCTTTCGGCAGCGGCGCAGGGGCCTCGGCGGCGCGCTCGACCGCGTTCGCGAAGACGACGTAGCGCTGGTCGCCCCCCGCGCGCAGCGCGTCGAAGGGATAGCAGGTGACGAGCGTCAGGCGCGTCGGGCCGTCCTGCCGGGTCACCCAGGTGTCGCCCTTGTCGACGACCTGCGCCGTCTTCACGCGGTACCAGCGGCGCATGCCGTCGGGGCGCTGCACCGAGAGCAGCGACCCCGGCGCCAGGTCGCGCAGGAAGGCGAGGTGCGTGTCCCGGTGGCCGCCGATCACGCTGTTGCCGCGCTCGCCCGGCATCGCGGTCCCGAACACGTGGCCGGGGCCGAAGGCGATGGCGCGGCCATCGGCGCCCGCCAGCACGAACAGGTCGATCGAGCGGTCGGTGACCTGCAGCCGCGCAACCGGCCAGGTGTCGGCCCAGGGCCAGGGCTTCACGCGGCGCTCGCCCGCGAGCGTGCGCGTCCAGGCGCTGCGGATCAGGAGCTGCGCGACCTGCGCCTTGGCCTGGATGTAGTAGCCGCGCCCGAGCTCGAAGGCGCCGGCGGCGATCAGGAGGGCGGCGAGGAGGGCGAGCCACTTCGCGGCTCGCCCTCCGCCCCGCCCCGCGCGGGACCGGCCGCGGGGCGGGGTCGATGTTCGCTTGGGAGGCCAGACCAGCCCGGGAAGCGTCGCGGGATGGGCGGATTCGACGCCCAGGAAGTCGTCGCGGTCGGACCGGATGGTTCTGTTCATCTGCATTCCCTGCCTAACGTGTACCTGCGCCCCCTAGTGCACCAATTGGAGGGCTATTCCGCAACAGTAGTTCCAAAGATGCAGGGAAAACGGCCGGAAACCGGACACATCAGCCCGCCATATGGACTACGCAGCATAAAAAGAAGCCGAAGCGGACGAGTCCGCAGACGAGAGCGGGGAGGGGCTCTCGCGGTTGCAGACTCGCCGCCGCGGGTCGGTCGGCCCGCCGGTCATCCGGCGGGCGATGTTCAGGAGCAGCGCGCACAGCATGAACGCGAGCCCGACCGCGATATGCAGCCGGCTGTCGGTCGCCCCGCGCGGCAGCTCGCCGATCGCCGGCCCGAAGATCGCCTCGTAGCTCTGGCCTTCGGGCAGGTTCGTCGGGATTGCCATCGTCTTCAGGTCCTCGCCCGCCGGTCGCGCCGGGGCGCGGTCGACGGCGACCAGGCTCGTGTATTTCGTGACCAAGTGGTGGGCAAGCGCTAACTTTACAATCTCACCGCGTGCGTCCGGGCCGGCATGGGCGGGCATCGCCTCCGAAAGAGCGGCGATCTTGTCCCGCGCCCATAGGATGCCGACGCCCGCCGCTTCGCTCCCGATCCGGGGATCGAGCGCGATCTCGGCCCGCCAGGGTGCCGCGCCGCGAGCGCCGGAGACGCGCGCGACGCCTTCCAGCCGGTCGAGCGAGGCCGTCACCACCACGGGTTCTCCCGCATAGAGATCGGGAATGCGCGCGGGCCAGGACTCGACGCCGGCGCCGTCCGGCCAGTCGATGCGGATGCCCGAGAGCACGGGCGACTCGAGCTTGGCAAATAGCTCGGTCATCTTGTCGCGAACCTCCCCGATCCTGCCGATATAGGTGAACGTGCCGCGCCCTTGTTTTGCCGCCTGCGTCATGAAG
>DATDMW010000065.1:0-5416 GCA_036518595.1 Burkholderiales bacterium | reverse complement strand
CTTCCCTTGGTACACCCCCCTAGCCCGTTGGGACGCTCCGCAGCGGTTCAGCGCGACACCCGGGAAACGCAGATCCGCGTCGAACTCGATCTGGACGGTCGGGGTGAGGCGCGCCTGTCCACCGGCCTGCCCTTCCTCGACCACATGCTCGACCAGGTGGCCCGCCACGGCATGCTCGACCTCGACATCAAGGCGAAGGGCGATCTGCACATCGACGGGCACCACACCGTCGAGGACATCGGAATCACGCTCGGGCAGGCGGTCGCGCGCGCGGTCGGCGACAAGCGCGGCATCCGGCGCTACGGCCACGCCTACGTGCCGCTCGACGAAGCCCTGTCACGGGTCGTGATCGACTTCTCCGGGCGCCCGGGCCTCGAGTACCGCGCCGAGTTCAAGCGCGCGCTGATCGGCGAGTTCGACGTCGACCTCGTGCACGAGTTCTTCCAGGGATTCGTCAACCACGCGCAGGTCACGCTCCACGTCGACAACCTGCGCGGCGACAACGCGCACCACCAGTGCGAGACGATGTTCAAGGCGTTCGCGCGGGCGCTGCGCATGGCGCTCGAGCTCGACCCGCGCGCCGGCGACGCCGTCCCTTCGACCAAGGGGACGCTGTAGTCCTCCTTTGCACGTCTCCGATGGCTGATCGCATCGCGGTGATCGATTACGGCATGGGCAACCTCTACTCGGTGTCCCGGGCGCTCGAGCACGTCGCCGAATCCGCCCAGGTCGAGCTCACTTCGGATCCCGCGCGCGTGGCCTCGGCCGACCGGGTTGTCTTCCCGGGCCAGGGCGCCATGCCCGACTGCATGCGCGAGATGGACGCGCGCGGCCTGCGGCCCGCGGTGCTCGATGCGGCGCGCAACAAGCCGTTTCTGGGCATCTGCATCGGACTGCAGATGCTGTTCGACTCGAGCGAGGAGGGGGAAACCGAGGGGCTGGGCGTGCTTCGGGGGCACGTGCGGCGCTTCGCCCCGGCCGAAATGCGCGCGGCCGACGGCTCCCGGCTCAAAGTCCCGCACATGGGCTGGAACCAGGTGGCTCAGCAGCCCGGTCGGCATCCGCTCTGGAGCGGCATCGCCGACGACGAGCGCTTCTACTTCGTCCACAGCTACTTTCCCGAGGCGCTCGACCCCGAGGTGGTGCAGGGCGTCGCGACCTACGGGGTACCCTTTACCTGCGCGGTGGCAAGGGATAATATTTTCGCGGTACAGTTCCACCCCGAAAAAAGCCAATCCGCCGGCCTGAAGCTGCTCGCCAACTTCATCCACTGGACACCCTGAATCGCCCTTTTCCGCGGTTCCTTCCGCGCTCCGATTCTCTCCAGCGTCCCGCGTTACCCCAATGCTGATCATCCCGGCGATCGATATCAAGGACGGGCAGTGCGTCCGCCTCAAGCAGGGCAGGATGGAGGACGCGACGGTGTTCTCCGAGGACCCCGGCGGGATGGCGGGTCACTGGAAATCGGAAGGCGCGCGCCGGCTGCACGTCGTCGACCTGAACGGCGCGGCCGCCGGCAAGCCGAAGAACGTGCCGGCGATCCGGGCGATCCTGCAGGCGGCGGGAGACGCGGTCCCGGTGCAGCTCGGCGGCGGCATCCGTGATCTCGACACGATCGAGCAGTACCTCGATCTCGGCGTGACCTACGCGATCATCGGCACCGCCGCGGTGAAGAATCCGGGGTTCCTCCAGGACGCGTGCAGCGCGTTCGCCGGGCACGTCATCGTCGCGCTCGACGCGAAAGACGGCAAAGTCGCCGTCGAGGGATGGTCGAAGATGACCGGCCACGACGTGGTCGATCTGGCGAAGAAATTCCAGGACTACGGCGTCGAGGCGGTGATCTACACCGACATCGGGCGCGACGGCATGCTCACCGGCGTGAATGTCGATGCGACCCTGAAGCTCGCGCGCCAGCTGCGCGTGCCGGTGATCGCGAGCGGCGGACTCACCAGCCTCAGGGATATCGAGTCGCTGTGCGCGATCGAGTCCGAGGGCATCACCGGCGTCATCACCGGCCGCGCGATCTACCAGGGGACGCTCGACTTCAAGAAGGCCCAGGCGGCGATCGACAAGCTCGCGAAGGAGAAGGAGTAGGGTCGAACACCCGTCCGAGGGTGCTTCGATCCCGACGCCATGGGTCTCGCCCGGCGCATCATTCCCTGCCTGGACGTCGACCGCGGCCGCGTGGTGAAGGGCGTCAACTTCGTCGGTCTGCGCGACGCCGGCGACCCGGTCGAGATCGCGCGTCGCTACGACGAACAGGGCGCGGACGAGCTCACCTTCCTCGACATCACGGCGAGCTCGGACGAGCGCGATCTCATCGTGCAGGCGGTCGAGCGCGTGGCGCGGCAGGTGTTCATCCCGCTCACCGTCGGCGGCGGCGTGCGCCGCGTCGAGGACGTGCGGCGCCTGCTCAATGCCGGCGCCGACAAGGTGTCGATCAACACCGCCGCGGTGCAGAACCCGGCGCTCGTCGCCGAGGCGGCGGGGCGCTACGGATCGCAATGCATCGTGGTCGCGGTCGACGCCAAGCGCGTCGCGGACGGGAGCGATTCCCGATGGGAGGTGTTCACGCACGGCGGCCGGCGCGCGACCGGCCTGGACGCGGTGGACTGGGCGCGCAGGATGCAGCAGGCCGGCGCCGGAGAGATCCTGCTGACCAGCATGGACCGGGACGGCACGCGCGAGGGCTTCGACATCCCGCTCACGCGCGCGGTGGCCGACGCGGTCGACGTCCCGGTGATCGCGAGCGGCGGGGTGGGGAGCCTCGAGCACCTCGCGCAGGGCGTGCTCGAGGGACGCGCCGACGCCGTTCTCGCGGCGTCGATCTTCCACTTCGGCGAATTCAGCGTGCGCCAGGCGAAAGAGCACCTCGCGCGCCGCGGCATCGAGGTTAGGCTATAGTGCCTGCGTCATGGACGACGACTGGCTCGACACCGTGAAGTGGGATGCGAACGGCTTGGTGCCCGCGATCGCGCAGGACGCCGCGACGCGCAAGGTGCTGATGCTCGCGTGGATGAACCGCGAGTCGCTCGCGAAGACCGTCGCCACGGGCGAGGCGCACTACTGGTCGCGCTCGCGCCGCAGGCTCTGGCGCAAGGGCGAGGAGTCCGGGCACGTGCAGAAGGTGCGCGCGGTGCGCATCGACTGCGACGAGGACGCAGTGCTGCTCGAGGTGGAGCAGGCGGGCGGCATCGCCTGCCACACGGGCCGCGAGCGCTGCTTCTTCCGCAAGCTCGAAGGCCGGCGCTGGGTCGAGACCGAGGCGGTCGTGCGCGATCCCCGGGAGATCTACGACAAATGAGCTTCGAGATATGAGCGACATCCTCGAGAGGCTCGCCGACGTCGTCGAGAGCCGCAAGGCGGGCGACCCCGACGCCTCTTATGTCGCGCGGCTGTTCGCGCGCGGCGAGGACGCGATCCTCAAGAAAATCGGCGAGGAAGCGACCGAGACGGTGATGGCCGCCAAGGACGGCGACCGGCTCCGCATCGTCGGCGAGACCGCGGATCTGTGGTTCCACTGCCTGATCATGCTCGCGCAGCACGGGCTGCGGCCCTCGGACGTGCTCGCCGAGCTGCGACGCCGCGAAGGCATCTCGGGAATCGACGAGAAGGCCGCGCGCGCGGACGACGCCCGCATCGAGGCCGAGCGCAAGCGCAAATGAGCGGCCGCATCTGAGACCGCGAGCATGGACTGCATCTTCTGCAAGATCGTGCGCGGCGAGATCCCCAGCCGCAAGGTCTACGAGGACGACGAGGTCCTCGCGTTCCACGACATCCACCCGCTCGCGCCGGTGCATTTCATGATCATCCCGAAGCATCACCTCGCGTCGCTCGCCGACGCCGACATGAGCCATCAGGCCCTCCTCGGGAAGATGCTGGCCCTGGCGCCGCGGCTCGCGCGCGAGCAAGGCTCCCCCGACGGCTTCCGCACCATCGTCAATACTGGCCGGGTGGGGGCGCAAGAGGTGTATCATTTACACATGCATGTCATCGGCGGCCCGGCCCCGCTGGGCCCGATGATCCGACGCGGTTGAGGCCGCGGCCCGGCCACGGGCCCGGCTCTCCCCCACTGAAATCGAGGCGGCCCGGCGTCCCGGGCGCCCACAAGGAGCATGCAGTCATGGGAACCTGGAGCATCTGGCACTGGCTCATCGTCCTGGTGATCGTCCTGCTGATCTTCGGAACGAAGAAGCTGAAGAACATCGGGGCCGACCTGGGCGGCGCGGTGCGCGGATTCAAGGAAGGCATGAAGAGCGGCGACGACGACAAGCCGGAGGCCCCGAGCCAGATCACCGGCCGCACGATCGACGCCGAAGTGAAGGACAAGGCGAAGAGCTGAGCGTGACGCTCGGCCCGGCCGCCGCGCGCCGGCGGCAGCGCTTCCGCTGATCCCCATGTTCGACGTCGGATTCTCCGAGCTGATGGTCATCGCCGTGGTGGCGCTCATCGTCATCGGCCCCGAGCGGCTGCCCAAGGTGGCCCGCACCCTGGGTCATCTCGTTGGCCGCCTGCAGCGCTACGTCAACGACGTCAAGGCCGACATCAACCGCGAGATCGAGCTCGACGAGCTGCGCAAGTTCAAGACGACGTTCGAGGACGCGGCCCGCGAGATGGAGCACACCGTCCACAACGAAGCCGCGAAGGCCGAGTCCGAGATGAACGCCATCGCGCAATCGGTGGACGCCGCGGCGACCGGCGGCCTCACTCATCCGGGCACGGCGTCGGGCGAGCTGCAGGCTCCTAAGACCGAGGTCGACCCGGCGGCGCGCCCGGTCGAGGAGGCGGCGAAGGCGCCGAAGCTCCCGGAGGCGCCGGGCGCCGAGCAGCCGCAGACCGCGCAGAAGTCTCCAGCCTAGCCTGGCAGCATGAGCAGCCAGGACACCTTCATCTCGCACCTCGTCGAGCTGCGCGACCGCATGCTGCGGGCGATTCTCGCGGTGCTGCTCGTGTTCCTGTGCCTGTTCCCCTGGGCGAAGGACCTGTACGCGCTGCTCGCGATGCCCCTGCTCGCGGTGCTGCCGAAGGGCGGCCAGATGATCGCCACCGACGTGGTCGGCGTATTCCTCGTGCCGGTGAAGGTGGCGTTCCTGGTCGCGTTCGTCGTGGCGCTCCCGTACGTGCTCTACCAGGCGTGGGCGTTCGTCGCCCCGGGCCTGTACGCGCACGAGCGGCGCCTGGTGCTGCCGCTCGTGGTCGCGAGCTCGGCGCTGTTCATCGTCGGCATGTCCTTCGCGTACTTCCTGGTGTTTCCGGTCGTGTTCAAGTTCATGGCGTCGATCGCGCCCGAGGGCGTCGCCTGGATGACCGACATCGACAAGTACCTGTCGTTCGTGCTGACCTCGTTCATCGCCTTCGGCGTGACTTTCGAGGTGCCTGTCGTCGTCATCGTTCTGGTGCGCGTCGGCATCGTCTC
>DATDMW010000064.1:0-6018 GCA_036518595.1 Burkholderiales bacterium | reverse complement strand
GGCGCCTGGACCGCCTGCACCACCGAGCCGGGAGGCGGCGCCGCCTTCGCCTTGCGCGCGGGCTTCGCCACGGGCGCCGCCGTCTCGGGCGCAGCGGCCGCGGGCGCTGCCGCTGGTGCTGCGGGTGCGGGCGCTGCCGCTGGTGCTGCGGGTGCGGGCGCTGCCGCCGCGGGCGCTGCCGGTGCGGGCCCCTTGGCCGCGCCCGCAGGCGGATTGCCTTGCGCGAACGCCGAGCCGGCGAGCGCAAGAGCGAGCGCGGCGACATGGGCCTGGATGCTGGTCATGGAGTCCTCCCGTTTTTTCGTCGGCGTTCATATCGCGACGGGCAACGCCCGATGAACGGGGCCCGTGCGACGCGGCGGTTATAATTCACGTTTTCGGTTTTGCCGTATACATCCGGCCGATCCCCGATGCAGCCCCTGTATCACCCCGACAAGATCGAGCGCGAGGCGCAGGACCATTGGGAGCGCACCGGCGCTTTCCGCGCGGTCGAGGACGCGAGCCGAGCGAAGTTCTACTGCCTGTCGATGTTCCCGTATCCGTCCGGCAAGCTGCACATGGGTCACGTGCGCAACTATACCATCGGCGACGTGATGACCCGCTATCACCGCATGCGCGGCGAGAACGTGCTGCAGCCGATGGGCTGGGACGCGTTCGGCCTGCCGGCCGAGAACGCGGCGATGGCGAACGCGGTGCCGCCGGCGAAGTGGACGTACGACAACATCGCGTACATGAAGAAACAGCTCAAGTCGCTCGGCTTCGCGATCGACTGGGCGCGCGAAGTCACGACCTGCTCGCCCGCGTACTACCGCTGGAACCAGTGGCTGTTCCTGCGCATGCTCGAGAAGGGCCTCGCGTACAAGACGACCGGCGTCGTCAACTGGGATCCCGTCGACCAGACCGTGCTCGCGAACGAGCAGGTGATCGACGGCCGCGGCTGGCGCACCGGCGCGCTGGTGGAGAAGCGCGAGATCCCGATGTACTACCTGCGGATCACCGCGTACGCGGAGGAGCTGCTCGCCTCGCTCGAGCGGCTGCCCGGCTGGCCCGAGCGCGTGAAGACGATGCAGGCGAACTGGATCGGCAAGAGCCACGGCGTGAACATCGGCTTTCCCTACGAGCTCGGCGGCGAGAAGAGGCTGCTGCGCGTATTCACCACGCGCGCCGACACGCTGATGGGCACGACCTTCTGCGCGGTCGCGGCCGAGCACCCGCTTGCCGCGCACGCGGCGAAATCGGATCCGAAGCTCGCGGCATTCGTCGAGGAGTGCAAGCGCGGCACCGTGATGGAGGCCGAGCTCGCGCAGCTCGACAAGAAGGGCATGCCGACGGGATTGTCCGTGACGCACCCGATCTCCGGAGACAGGATCCCGGTGTGGGTCGGCAATTACGTGCTTATGACCTACGGCGAAGGCGCGGTGATGGGCGTGCCCGCGCACGACGAGCGCGACTTCGCGTTCGCGAAGAAGTACGGCCTGCCGATCCGCCAGGTGATCGACGTCGACGGCAAGCGCTACTCGACCGACGCGTGGCAGCCGTGGTACGCCGACTACGGGCGTTGCGTCCACTCGGGCCCGTACGACGGCCTCGACTATCAGGCGGCGGTCGACGCCATCGCGGCCGACCTGAAGGCGAAGCGCCTCGGCGACAAGCAGGTCACCTGGCGCCTGCGCGACTGGGGCATCTCGCGCCAGCGCTACTGGGGCACGCCGATCCCGATCATCCATTGTCCCTCGTGCGGCGACGTGCCGGTGCCCGACGAACAGCTGCCGGTGGTACTGCCCGAGAACCTCGTGCCCGACGGCACCGGCAACCCGCTCGCGAAGACCGCGTCGTTCGTTAACTGCGCGTGCCCGAAGTGCGGCAAGCCCGCCCGGCGCGAGACCGATACGATGGACACCTTCGTCGACTCGTCCTGGTACTTCATCCGCTACGCCTGCCCCGACCAGGCGAAGGCGATGGTCGATGAGCGCGAGAAGTACTGGATGGCGGTCGACCAGTACATCGGCGGCATCGAGCACGCGATCCTGCACCTGCTCTACTCGCGCTTCTGGACCAAGGTCATGCGCGACCTGGGGCTCGCGACCGTCGACGAGCCGTTCACGCGCCTGCTCACGCAGGGCATGGTGCTGAACGAGATCTTCTATCGCAAGGGCGGCGAAGGCCGGATCACTTACTACAACCCGGCCGACGTCGACGTGAAGACCGACGAGCAGGGCCGGCGCACGAGCGCGGTGCTGCGCGCCGACGGCAAGCCGGTCGAGTCCGACGGCATCGGCACGATGTCGAAGTCGAAGAACAACGGGGTCGATCCGCAGATGCTGATCGAGGAGTACGGGGCGGACACGGCGCGATTCTTCATCATGGCGACGAGCCCGCCGGAGTTCACGCTCCTGTGGTCCGATGCCGGTGTCGAAGGCGCGTCGCGGTTCCTTCGCCGGCTCTGGACGTTCTCGCATCGTTTCTCGGAAGAGTTGCAGGGCGGCGTGGCGCAGGTTCCGGACGCCGGCTCCCTGACCCTTTCGCCCGCGTTGACCGAGGTGCGGCGCCAAGTCCACCTGCAGCTTCGGCAAGCCACCTTCGACATGG
Source organism: Burkholderiales bacterium (assembly GCA_036518595.1). Lineage (GTDB taxonomy): Bacteria > Pseudomonadota > Gammaproteobacteria > Burkholderiales > SG8-39 > VBDM01. Next base: position 3,429 of record DATDMW010000064.1, on the reverse strand, counting down.
AGCGCAACCAGTTCAACACGGTCGCGTCCGCCTGCATCAAGATCCTGAACGCATTGGACGACGCGGCATCGGGGAAGGCGGACGCCGATGCGCGCGCCCGACACGCCGTGTCCAAGGAGGGGCTCTCCATACTGCTTCGGGTCCTGTCTCCGATCGCGCCGCACATCTGTCACACCCTGTGGCGCGAATTTGCGCTGGGCGAAGATGTGCTCCAGGCCCCCTGGCCGCAGCCCGACGCCAAGGCCCTGGAGCAGGACGAGATCGAGCTGGTCCTGCAGGTGAACGGCAAGCTGCGCGGCCACCTGCGCGCGCCCAAGTCCGCCGGGCGCGAGGAGCTCGAGAAGATGGCGCTCGCGCACGACGCAGTCGCCCGCCACGCGAACGGCCAGCCGGTGCGCAAGGTGGTCGTGGTGCCCGGCCGTCTCGTCAACGTGGTGGTGTGATGACGCGCATCCTGCCGATCGCGCTCGCGCTCGTTCTCGCCGGGTGCGGCTTCCATCTGCGCGGCCAGCAGCAGCTGCCTTTCAAGACGCTCTACGTGCCGGGCGGATCGGGCCTTTCGCTCGAGCTGAAGCGCAATCTCGCCGCACAGGCTAGGGGCACGCAGCTGGTCGACGAGACCAAGAATGCGGACGCCGTGCTGACGTTCACGAGCCAAAGGACCGAGAAGGTGATCCTCTCGTTCGACACGGCCGGCCGCGTGCGCGAGTACCAGCTGCGCTACACGGTCGGCTTCCGGCTGACCGATGCCAAGGGTCTCGTGTACATCCCGACGAACGAGATCCGGCTGACGCGCGACATCTCGTTCAACGACGCGCAGGTCCTCGCCAAGGAGGCGGAGGAGGCGCAGCTCTACCGCGACATGCAGTCGGACATGGTGCAGCAGCTCCTGCGCCGCATCGCGGCCGCGAAGACCGCCAAGCCCGACCTCGAATGACGTGACGCAGATCCGCCTGGATCAGCTCGACGCGCAGCTGCAGCGCCCGCCCGCCGCGCTGTGGGCGATCCACGGCGACGAGCCGCTGCTCTGGCTGGAGGCGGCCGACGCCATACGCCGCGCCGCGCGCAAGGCAGGGTACACGCAGCGCGAGGTGCTCGCCGCCGAGCGAGGGTTCGACTGGCGCGCGCTCGCGGACGCGGCCGCGTCGCTCTCGCTCTTCGGGGACCGGCGCATCGTGGAGCTGCGCATGTCCGGCAAGCCGGGCGCGGACGGCGCCAGGGCGATCGAGGCCTACTGCGCGCGGCCGCCCGACGACACGGTGACGATCGTCTCGTTCCCGCGCGTCGACCGCGCCGCGCAGTCGTCGCCCTGGTTCACGGCGCTCGAGCGCGCCGGCGTCGTCGTCAACGTGTACCCGGTCGAGCGCCCCCGGCTGCCCGCGTGGATCGCGCAGCGCCTCAAGCGGCAGAACCAGAGCGCGGGCGCGCAGGCGCTGCAGTTCCTCGCCGACAGCGTCGAAGGCAACCTCCTCGCCGCGCACCAGGAGATCCAGAAGCTCGCGCTCCTCGCTCCCGAGGGCGAGCTCTCGTTCGAGACCGTGCGCGACTGCGTCCTCAACGTGGCGCGCTACGACGCGGGCGACCTGGCCGCGGCCATGCTCTCGGGCGAGCGAGCGCGCCTCGCGCGCGTGCTCGACGGCCTGCGCGGCGAAGGCGAGGCCGAGGCGCGCCTCGTGTGGATCCTCGCCGAGGAGATCCGCGCCGTCGCGCGCGTGCAGGAAGGACTCGGCTCGGGTCGCGATCTCGCGGCGCTGCTGAGCGAGAACCGCATCTGGGGCGACGCGCGCAAGGCCGCCGTCGGCGGCGCCGCGCGCAAGCACAAGCGCAAGGCGCTCGAGGCCGCGCTCGCGCACGCCGCGCGCGTCGACCGCATCGTGAAGGGCGTGGCGCAGGGCGATGCGTGGGACGAGCTGCTGCAGCTCGGGCTGCGCTTCGCGGGCTGACTTCGATGCTTCTCCGCGTTGCACGACCGGTGAGCGACCTAGATGCCGCCACCGAGATGTACAAGCGCGGCCTGGGGCTGCAGGAGCTCGGGCGATTCGACGATCACGACGGTTTCGACGGGCGCATGCTCGGCATGCCCGGCGCGCAGTTTCATTTCGAGTTCACCGCGTGCCGCTCGCACCCGGTCCGGCCGACCCCGACAGCGGAGGACCTGCTCGTGTTCTATGTGCCGGACCCCGGGGCCTGGAGCGACCGCTGCGCGGCGATGCTGGCGGCGGGCTTCGCGGCCGTCCCGTCGTTCAACCCTTATTGGGAGCGCTCGGGCCGCACGTTCCAGGATCGCGACGGCTACCGTGTCGTCATCGAGCGCGACGACGCCCCGGTTTGAATCGAGCCATGGCCGACGCCTTCAACCTCCGCCGCTTCGTCCTCGCGCAGGACCCGGACTACGATTCGATCCTGGGCGAGCTGCGCGCGGGCCGCAAGCGCGGCCACTGGATCTGGTACGTCTTCCCCCAGATTCTCGGGCTCGGCGCGAGCGCGATGTCGCGCAGGTACGCGATCTCCGGGTGCGACGAGGCGCGCGCGTACGCCGAGCACGCGATCCTCGGCGCGCGGCTGCGCGAGTGCACGCAGCTCGTGCTCGACATCGAGGGTCGGACCGCCGAGCAGATCTTCCCGCATCCCGACGACCTGAAGTTCCGATCCTCGATGACCCTCTTCGAGCGCTGCACCGCGGACCCGGCGCTGTTCCGCGCCGCGCTCGACAAGTACTTCGCGGGGAAGCCCGACCCCGTGACGCTCGAGCGCCTCGACCGGCCGCAGCGATGATGCGTCGCCGCCGCGACCCACAGCTTCGAGACGACACCGCGCCCGACGGGATCCAGCCTCCGGCGGGTCGCTTCGGTCCGGAACGACGGTCCCGGCCCGGCCGACGTAGAATTCACTTATGAACGCGCCCTCCGACTCCCGCTCCGACCTGCGCAGCACCATGCTCGCGATCGGCCAGCGCGCGCGCGCAGCCTCGCGCGAGGTGGCGCGCGCATCGACGGACGCGAAGAACCGCGCGCTGCTCGCCGCCGCCGCGGCGATCCGGCGCGACGCCGGCAGGCTGCTCGCCGCGAACGCCGAGGATGTCGCCGCCGCGCGCGCCGGAGGCAAGGACTCCGCCTTCATCGACCGCCTGACGCTCACCCCGAAGTCCATCGAGGCCATGGCCGCGGGCCTGGAGGAGGTGGCGAAGCTCGGCGATCCGGTCGGCGAGGTGAGCGAGCTGCGCGAGCGGCCCTCGGGCATCAAGGTCGGGCGCATGCGCGTGCCGCTCGGGGTGATCGGCATCATCTACGAGTCGCGGCCCAACGTGACCGCGGACGCGGCGGCGCTGTGCCTGAAGTCGGGCAACGCGTGCATCCTGCGCGGCGGCTCCGAGTCGGTGCGCTCGAACCTGGCGATCGCCGCGTGCATGCACGAGGGGCTGCGCGCGGG
>DATDMW010000063.1:0-15866 GCA_036518595.1 Burkholderiales bacterium | reverse complement strand
TCGGCGAGGAACTCGTACTGGGGCTCGATCGGCCAGTTCTCGAAGCGCGACGCGTGGCGGTGGTGCATGCCCTGCACTTCCTGCAGGAACACGATGTCCGCGCCCAGCGACCTCAGCTGGTCGCGCAGCTCGTGGACCATCATGCGGCGGTTGAAATGCGTGAAGCCCTTGTGGATGTTGTAGGTGGCGATGTGCAGGTTCATTCGTTGGGACGGAAGCGGTTCGACGGCCGCGGACGGCGCCGCGGGCATTCCCCAATCGTATCAAAGAAGCGGTTGCGCGGCCGCCCGCTCAGTGGCCGGAACGCGCGCGCGCGTCGCGGCGCACGATCTCGTCGACCAGCGCCGAGAGCTGCGAGGCCGCGGTGTGCCGCACGCCGATGATCCCGAAGAACGTCGGCAGCGGGAACGCCGGAACGAAGTGCCCGGCGTAGCCGATGCGCACGCCGCCGCCTTCGACGCGGTCGAGGTCGTAGCGGCCGGTCATCTCGCGGAAGCTCCCGCCCACGGCGCGCGCGACGATCGTCCGGTGCGGCGTCTCGACGATCTCGAGCTTGAGCTCGATCGGCTGGCGGAAGAACAGCACGCCGAACTCGCCCTTCTGCTCGATGGTCACCTTGTTCCCGTCGCGCGACAGGACGCGAGAGTAGCTCATGTCGGGGACGAATTCGGCGAGGTGATCGTAGTCCGACAGGACATCCCAGGCGATCTTCGGGTCGACGTCGAGCCGCACCTCGGCGTAGACGTTGACCGCGTCGCCCTGGCGGTAGGTCTCGAGCGCGATCGCCTGGGCCGCGGCGGGCGCGCACGGCGCGACGCAGACGACGAGCGCGAGCAGCGCGGCGAGGCGGGGGGCGGCCATGGCGCAGCATGCAGCATCGCGCCGGGGCCCGGCAAGGGCTCAAGGCTTGCGGGAGACTTGCGCGCGCCGCTCCGGCAGCGCCAGGATCGCGTCGCGGTTGCTCCAGGAGATCGTGAGCGCGGCGGCCTCGCGGTACGGCAGCCACCGGTAGCGCAGGTGCTCGGCCGGCTCGAGCCGCACCTCGAGCGGCGCGGGCACCTCGAGGCTGAAGACGTGCTCGAGGTTGCGCGCCACGCCCGGGGCATAGCGGTGGCGGTGCCTGGCGAAGATCTCGAATTCGCGCTCGAGGCCCCAGTCCGTGAGCGCGTATTTCGTCGCGTCGATGCCGGTCTCCTCGCGCACCTCGCGGACCGCCGCGTCGCGGTACGGCTCGTCCTCGCGGTCCAGGCCGCCCGTGACCGACTGCCAGAACCCCGGCCAGGAGGTCCGCTCCATCATGAGCACCTGCAGGTCGGGCGTGTGGATGACGACGAGCGCCGAGCGCGGGATCTTGTAGCTCAAGGCAGATCGGGCCAGCCGGATTTCCATCCTTCCGGACCGCCGATCAGGGTCCAGAACGGCCTGCCGCGCGCGCGCCAGTGCGCGGCGGCATCGGACATGACGCGCATCGCGTCCTCGAACTCGTGGCGGTGGCCGCCGCAGAAATGCTTGCTCTTCTCGAGGATCACGACCCAGCCCTTGGCCTCGAGCCACGAGAGGTCGGTGACGCCTTTCACGAAGGTGTCCCAGTCCGTGTCGTGACCGCCCGGGAAGCGCAGCGCCTCGGCGACGTGCTCGGCGAAATGCTCCTTGTCGTGCGCGTGGCCGATGTCGACGTAGGCGACGAGCAGGCCCGCCGACGCCGCGGCCTGCGCCGCGGCGCGTGCGTCGGGCCCGAGGTGGAAGACGCCGGCCTGCGCCGCGTCGGCCATCGCCTTCACTTCGGCTCCTCCGACTTGCGCAGCCGGATGTGCAGCTCGCGCAGCTGCTTCTCGTCGACGGCGGACGGCGCTTTCACCAGGAGGTCCTGCGCGCGCTGCGTCTTCGGGAACGCGATCACGTCGCGGATCGACTCGCACCCGGCCATGAGCGCGGCGAGGCGGTCCAGGCCGAAGGCGATGCCGCCGTGCGGCGGCGCGCCGTACTGCAGGGCGTCGAGCAGGAAGCCGAACTTGTTCCGGGCCTCGTCGTGCGAGATCGACATCGCGCGGAACACCTTCGACTGCACCTCCTCGCGGTGGATCCGCACCGACCCGCCGCCGATCTCCGAGCCGTTCAGCACCATGTCGTAGGCCTTGGCGAGCGCCGCGCCCGGATCGGTCGCGAGCTTCTCCTCGTGGCCGTCCTTGGGCGCGGTGAACGGATGGTGCATGGCGTTCCAGCGCTTCTCTTCCTCGTCGTACTCGAACATCGGGAAGTCGACGACCCAGAGCACGCGCCAGCCCGCCTGCACCAGGCCCCGGTCGTGGCCGAGCTTGACGCGCAGCGCGCCGAGCGCGTCGTTCACGACCTTGTTGCGGCCCGCGCCGAAGAACATCAGGTCGCCGTCCTTCGCGCCCGAGCGCTCGACGATCGTCGCGAGCGCGGCGTCCGAGAGGTTCTTCACGATCGGCGACTGCATGCCCTCGCGGCCCTTCTTCACCTCGTTGAACTTGATCCACGCAAGGCCCTTGGCGCCGAACTGCGCGACGTACTCGCCGTAGGCGTCGAGCTCGCCGCGCGTGAGCGCGCCGCCGCCCGGGACGAGCAGCCCCGCGACGCGGTGGCCGGGCGTGCTCGCCGGTCCCGAGAACACCTTGAACTCGACCGACTTCATCGCGTCGGTGAGCTCGGTCAGCTTGAGCGGGATGCGCAGGTCGGGCTTGTCGGAAGCGTAGTCGCGCATCGCCTCCGCGTAGGTCATCACCGGGAACGGCTCGGGCAGCGACACCCCGATCGCCTCCCGGAAGACGCCGCGGATCATGCCCTCGAACAGCGCCCGGATCTCGGCCTCGCCCAGGAACGAGGTCTCGCAGTCGATCTGCGTGAACTCGGGCTGGCGGTCGGCGCGCAGGTCCTCGTCGCGGAAGCATTTGACGATCTGGTAATAGCGGTCGTAGCCCGCGACCATCAGCATCTGCTTGAACAGCTGCGGCGACTGCGGCAGCGCGAAGAACTCCCCCGGGTGCACGCGCGAGGGGACGAGGTAGTCGCGCGCGCCCTCGGGCGTCGAGCGTGTGAGCATCGGCGTCTCGATGTCGATGAAGCCCTGCTCGTCCAGGTACCGGCGGACGGCCATCGCCAAGCGATAGCGCAGCCGCAGGTTCTTCTGCATCGCCTCGCGGCGCAGGTCGAGCACGCGGTAGGTGAGCCGCACGTTCTCCGAGAGGTTGTCGTCGTCGATCTGGAACGGCGGCGTGAGCGAGGCGTTGAGGATCTCGATCTCGTGCGCGAGCACCTCGACCTCGCCCGAGCGCAGGTTCGGGTTCACGGTGCCTTCCGGGCGGCGGCGCACCACGCCGGTCACCTTCAGGACGTACTCGCTGCGGATCTTCTCGGCGGTGGCGAAGGTCTCGCGCCGGTCCGGATCGCTCACGACCTGAAGCAGGCCCTCGCGGTCGCGCAAGTCGATGAAGATGACGCCGCCATGGTCGCGGCGGCGGTGCGCCCAGCCGTAGAGCGTGACCGTCTTGCCGAGGAGCGCGGCGTCGACCTTGCCGCAGTAGTGGGTTCTCATGATGTTCGCGGACGCGCGCCGCGGCGGCGCGCTAGGACTTGTAGGCGCTCGCGCGCTCCTCGGCGTCCTCGTCGTCCAGGAGCGGCGGCCGCCGGCGCAGGCTGCGCAGGAGCCCCAGGGGATGCAGGCCGCGCGCGAGCAGCTTCAGCGTCACCATGCGCACGATGCGCTCGACGTCGACGAACTGCCGGAAATGGCTCGGCCGTCCTTCCGGGGGATAGATGGCCGCCACGCGGACCGGGACGCTCTCGTAGCCGAGCCGGCTCGCCGCGATCAGGATCTCGCTCTCGAAGACGAAGCCCTTGGTGGGGCCGTGCGGCACGCGCACGCGCTGGAGCAGCGACACGGGATAGACGCGGAAGCCCGACTGGCTGTCCTCGATCGGATAGCCCGCGGCCCACGCGATCCAGAAGTTCGCGAAGCGGTTGGCGAAGTAGCGCAGCGGCGGGATCTTGACCTTGTCGGCGAGCCGCGCGCCGATCACGATGCTGCCCGGCGAGCGCCGCGCCGCGCTCACGAGGCGCGGGATGTCCGCGGGGTCGTGCTGGCCGTCGGCGTCGAGCGTGACCACCGCATCGACGCCGAGCGAGAGGGCGTGCGCCATGCCTCGCCAGAGGCTCGCCGCCTTGCCCTGGTTGCGCTCGTGCGCGAGCAGCGTCACGGGCAGGCCCTCGAGCGCCGCCGAGGTCCCGTCGATCGAGCCGTCGTCGACGACGATCACGCGCCCGGCGTAGCGCAGCGTCCGCGTCACCACCCCGCGGATGGTGGCGGCTTCGTTGTACGCCGGAATGACGACGGCGAATTCGATCTCTTGGGAGGACGTCACGATCCCGGCGAACCGCTTGGGGCTGATTGAACCAGCCGCAGTATAACAAACGCGAATTCGTAAAATCGGCGATTCACCGGCCTTGCGCCCGGCGGGCCGTCCTGCCTGCCGCCACCAGCATGCGGATCATGCGCGGCAGCGACGCGTGGCGGAACTCGCTGTAGCGCAGGCGCCGGTACGCGTACTCGCCGAAGAACAGCGCCCCCATGAGGAGATAGCTCACGCCGTTCGTGAAGAGCGACCAGGTGTGGCCGTCCCCGAGCAGCGCGAGAACTGCCGCGAGCGTCGCCATCGCGACGAAGAACGCGGTCCAGATCGCGGTCAGGCGGCGGGTGTAGCGGGCGAGGACGGGCTCGAGATCCCCGCGCTCGAGGCTCGCCAGGCGGCTGATGAGCGGCACGCGCCCGGGGAGCAGCGTCCGGCCGAACCACACCGCGAGCGCGAGATAGATCACGACGGGCGGAATCGCGAGCAGCCAGGCGATGGGGATCCACGGCATCGGGCCGATCAGCGCGAGCGCGAGCGCGAGCCCGGCCTTCCAGGGCAGCGCGAGCGCGACGCCGCAGACGAGCGAAGACCATGCGAGCCAGGCGTAGCCCGCGACGCCGCTGGTGGCGGCGAGATGCGATGCGACGCTGTAGAGGGCGAGCAGCGCGATCACCAGCCCGCTGCGCACGGCGGCTGCGGGTGCGGTCAATGCAGCGCTTCCGGATTGCGCGGCGGGGTCCGCGCGGGCGCGACCACGCCCATCGAGATCACGTACTTCAGCGCCTCGTCGACGCTCATGTCGAGCTCGATCACGTCGGTCCGCGCGAACATCAGGAAGAACCCCGAGGTCGGGTTGGGCGTCGTCGGGACGTACACGCTCACGTAATCGCCCTTCAGATGGTTGGGCACGTCGCCGCCGGGGGCGCCGGTGAGGAAGGCGATGGTCCACGAGCCCGGGTGCGGATACTGCACCAGCAGCGCCTTGCGGAACGCCTGGCCGCCCGGCGAGAACAGCGTGTCGCTCACCTGCTTGACGCTCGAGTAGATCGTCTTCACGACCGGGATGCGCCCGAGCAGCATCTCCCAGAGCAGGACCAGCCGCTGGCCGAGGATGTTCGAGGCGAGCACGCCGGTGCCGAGCACGATGAGCAGGGTGAGCAGGACGCCGAGGCCCGGGACCTGCCGCCCGAACAGCGCGAGCTGGAATTGCCCCGGCAGCACGTCGTCCATCGTCGTCACGATGAGCTGCAGCACCCAGATCGTGATCGCGAGCGGGATCCAGATCAGGAGCCCGGTGATGAAATATTTTTTCAAGTTGCGGCCCGGGCCGCCGCGGGAGTGCGGGCGGGAAACTTCAGGAGCAGCTGGGGCAGGCGCCCGCGCCGCAGGACACGGCTTCCGACTTCGTCTCCTTGGACTTGCCGCCGTCCTTGGACTCCGACTTGCCGCTGTCCTTGGATTCGGTCTTGCCCCCGGACGCGGGCGCGGCGGTCTTCGCGCCGCTGTTCTTGAAGTCGGTCGCGTACCAGCCGCTGCCTTTGAGCTGGAATCCGGCCGCCGACAGCAGCTTCGAGAAGGTGTCCTTGTCGCACTCGGGGCAGCGGGTCAGGATCGGGTCGGTCACCTTCTGCAGGTACTCCTTCTGGAACCCGCAGGAGGAGCAGCGATATTCGTAGATCGGCATGGCGCTCTCCGCAAAGCCGGGATTATACCCCGGACCTGTTGAATTCCCTCGGGAAATAGGGGCGCGCGGCGCCGGTTTCAAGAGGCGAGGCCGCGATTTCCGGCGACCCCTTCGAGCCGCGGGCGGTTCAGCACGCGCGGCGCCACGCTCTTCCTGGCCCGCAGCCAGCGCGCGACCACGTCCCACACGGGCTCCGCGTCCGGCGGCGCGTCGCCGACCGGCGCCCAGCTCGCGACCTTGTAACGCCGGGCCGGCTCGACTGGCTTGCCGCGCACGCGCATGTCGACGATCCGGGCTCCCATGGCGGCGGTCGGCCGGCAGGTATAGCTCATGCCGCCGACCCGCACCATGTCGCCGCCCTGCTGATAGTAGGGATCGGGGTTGAAGAGGTTGTCGCAGATGTCCTCGAGCACGCTCTTCAGCGTCTCGCCGGTCATCTCGGACAGCGTCACCTGCGGGTACGTGATCGCGGTCTGGCCGAGCAGCCGCTCCATCGTGATGGTCTCGCCGGGCAGGAGCGCCGGCCCCCAGCGGAACCCGGGCGAGAAGGCGATTTCCGCGTCTTTCGTCTCGAGCAGCGCGTCGACGATCAGCTGGTCGGTCGTGCCGTTGAAGTTGCCGCGGCGGTAGAGCAGGCCCTCGGTCGTGGCGAGCGGCTCGACGAGGCGCTCGCGCCACGGCGCGCGCGTCTGCTCGATCAGCGCCGCCATGCCGGGATCGGCGGGCAGCAGCGACGCGAACACGGGCAGCAGCCGGTAGCGCGCGTCCGCCACCTTGCCGCCGCGCACGTCGAGGTCGAGCACGGCGAGGAACTTGCCGTTCGAGCCGGCGTTGGTCACGAGCGTCTTGCCGCGCGCGTTGCCGACGGCGACCGGCGCGGGCACCGCGTCGTGGGTATGGCCGCCGAGAATCACGTCGATCCCGGTGACGCGCGCGGCGAGCTTCAAGTCGACGTCCATGCCGTTGTGGGAGAGCAGCACCACGGCCTGCGCGCCCTTCGCGCGCGCGGCGTCGACGTGCTTCTGCAGGCGCGCCTCCTGGATGCCGAAGCTCCACTGCTCGACGAAGCGCCGCGGGTGGGCGATCGGCACGTAGGGGAACGCCTGGCCGACGATCGCGACCGGCACGCCGCTCACCTCGCGCATCGTCCATGGCTCGAACACCGGATCGCCGAAGTCGGCGGTCTCGACGTTCTGCGCGAGGAAGGCGATGCGGCCGAGCTCGTTCTTCACCGCCTCGCGCACGCGCGCCGCGCCGTAGGTGAACTCCCAGTGCCCGGTCATGACGTCGACGCCGAGGCGCTTCTGCGCCGCGATCATGTCGCGGCCTTGCGTCCACAGCGACACGGCCGAGCCCTGCCAGCTGTCGCCGCCGTCGAGCAGCAGCGCGCCGGGGCGCGTCGCCCGCAGGCGCGCGACCAGCGTCGCGAGGTGCGCGAAGCCGCCCATGCGGCCGTAGCGGCGCGCGGCGCGCTCGAAGTCGAGCGAGGTGAAGGCGTGCGCCTCGCGCGTCCCGGGGCGGACGCCGAACGCGCGCAGCAGCGCCTCGCCCACGAGGTGCGGCGGGCGGTTCGCGCCTTCGCCGACGCCGATGCTGACGCTCGGCTCGCGAAAATATACCGGGAGCAGCTGCGCGTGCGTGTCGGTGAAGTGGAGCAGCGACACGTTGCCGAACCGCGGCACGTCGTACTGCGCCGCCGCGTCCTCCCCGCGCGCATCCAGGACAAAGCCGCCCGCGGCCGCGGTCGCGAGCGCCTGCAGGAATTCGCGCCGGGACAGCGACACGCGCGTGGCGCTACTGGTTGACGGGAGACTCGGGGTCGAGCAGCAGCGCGACGACGTGCCGGATCTGCTCGGGCGTCAGCACCTGGTGAAGCCCGAAGCGCGGCATGCCCGAGCAGGCGGTGAAGGCCTCGGGGTTGTAGACCTTGCCGTAGACGTAGCGCTGGATCGCCTCGCTCGATCCGCGCGTGCGGCCGAAGCGGTAGAGGCTGGGCCCGAGCGTCCCGTACGAGACTTCGTGCGGCGCGAGCTGGTGGCAGGCGTAGCAGTTGCCGCCGTTCGGCCGCTTCGGCTGGTTCGTGTCGGTGAAGCGCAGGCCGAAGCCGTCCTCGGCGATCTTCTCGCCCTGGCGCCAGTCGCCCATCAGCTTCCCGTCCGCGGGGTAGACGAGGGTCGCGGCCTGCGACTTCCGGATGCGCTCGGCGACATCGGCCGGCGGCCGGTTGCGCCAGCGGCTGCACAGCGCCTGCACGTCGTCCTGGCCGACGACGCGCGCGAACATCTCCTTGTTGCCGTGCGTGAAGCTGCGCTCGAACGCGCCTTGCGCCTGGCGCCGCGCGTCGTCCTCCGGCGGCGGCGTGGTGCAGCCGGCGAGGAGCGCGGCGCAGGCCGCGAGCAGGATCGCGCTTCTCATCGCTTCAGGCCCGGCGCTTCCACCGTGCCGCCGCTCGCGTACTTCGCCATGAACACCTGCAGGTCGATCGACGCCTCGGAGACGTAGTCGAGCTGCGGATGGCGCATCTGCCAGTAGCAGTCGTACAGGCGGTGCTGCATGGTGCGCACCGATCCCTGCGACACGCGGTACGCGGGCCAGCTGGTGAACACCTTCTGCGCCTCCTTCGGATCGGTGAGCTTGGGTAGGTCCTGCAGGCGGATGCGCTTGCCCTCGTCGCCGTGGCAGGTGGCGCACGAGAAATCGTGCGGACCGGCGCGGCGGTAGAACAATTCCTCGCCGGTGCGGAACGCCTCGAGCTCCTTCGGATGGCGGAGCGGCGGATCGAACGTCATGCCCTTCGACGCGCCGGCGACGTAGGTCGCGATGTCCTCGATCGGCGAAGGACGCCCGGGCGCGGAGAACGGGTTCTTCTTCGCCTCGTCCTCGGTGAATCCCTGCAGCGTCACCATGCAGGTCACCAGGCGCGACTCGAGGTCCTGCACGCGGCCGGTGTCGGCGAACCAGCGCGGCAGGCGCGCGTACGCGCCTTTGACGACGCCCGGCCCGAGCCCGAGGTCGCAGCGCTCGAGCGACGCCTGCTTCGGGCCGCGCATCGTCTTCCACAGCTCCTCGCCCTTCGCCTCGGCGAGATCGGCCGGGTTGCCCTCGGCGAGCAGCTCGCGGTAGCGCTCGATCTCGCGCTGCGTGACGTCCTTGTCCTGCGCCGGAGCGGCGGCGCAGACGGCGAGCGCAGCCGCGCCGGCGGCCATGATCAGCGCGCGCATCTCAGCCCGCCGCGGCGATGGTCGCCTCGTCGCTGCGCGTCTCGCCCTTGTTGTCGACCCAGGTGATCTTCACCTTGTCGCCGGGCTTGCCGCCCTTGAAGCGGAAGTGCAGGAACGGGTTCTTCGAGATCGAGGTGCCCCACTGCGCCGCGAGCACGGTCTTTCCCTCGTGCGCCACGGTGACGTTCTGGATGAAGTGCGCCGGCACGAGCTTCCCGTTCGCGTCCTTGCGCAGGCCCGTCTCCATCTCGTGCGCCATCAGCACGCGCACTTCCACCTTGTCGCCGGCCATGTTGGCGCGGATGCGCATCGGATCGGGCATATCAGCCTCCGCACCCGCCGATGGTCACCTTGATCTCCTTCGCGGCGTGATAGAACTTCCCGCCCGACTGGACCAGGGCGTACACGTTCGAGGTCTCGGCCATCTTCACGCGCGTGGTGACGAACGGATCCGTCCCTTCCGGGAGGGTGAAGTCGGCGGAGAGCGTGTTCGGGTTCTTCTCGATCAGGATCGCGATGCGGCGCGTGCCGGGCAGCCTGCTCTCGACCGTGACCGGCACGACCGCGCCGTTCTCGGCGATGTCGGGCGTCGTCATCAGGATCTGGTCGCTCTCGGTCGACCCGCCGCCGCCGAGCGCCTTCACCGTGTCGGCGAAGGACTTGGTCTCGAACGCGGCCTTGTTCCAGTCCGCGGCGAACACGTCCTCGGGTTTCAGGATCCCTGCGGCGAGCGCGAGCGCGATCACGCTCGCGCCGCCGCCGGCCTTGAGTGCTGCTCTTCTGTCCATCGATGCTCCGGGAAAATGCGCGATATCGAGCGCGCATTTTAGCATCGTGCCCGCGCGCGCTCCGGCGCGGGCCGCGGTCGCGCCTAGAACGGGATGTCGTCGTCCAGGTCGTCGAGCTTGCCGCCCGGCTTCTTCGCGCCCGGCCCCGCGCCCGCGGCGACGGGCTCCTTGGCGTCGCCCATCTTCTCGCGCGCGCCGGCGTCGCCCATGCCCTGGCGGCTGCCGAGCATCTGCATGCGGTCGGCGACGATCTCGGTGGTATAGCGCTCCTGGCCTTCCTTGTCCTGCCACTTGCGCGTGCGCAGGCTGCCTTCGATGTAGACCTGCGAGCCCTTCTTCAAGTACTCGCCGGCGATCTCCGCGAGCCGGCTGAAGAACACCACGCGGTGCCACTCGGTGCGCTCCTGCTTCTCGCCGCTCGTCTTGTCCTTCCACGTGTCGGTGGTCGCCACCGAGATGTTGCAGATCGCCCCGCCCTCGGGGTTGTAGCGGGTCTCCGGGTCGCGGCCCAGATTGCCCACCAGGATCACCTTGTTGACCGATGCCATGAGTCGTCTCCCTCGCGTCCGAAGATATCAGGATACACCGTTGACCATGCCGCGCCCCGCCCGAGGCGCGAGCGCCTGCGCCGGACGGACCAGGTCTACGCTCGAGCGCCCGTCTCGCCCGGCGCGCGCATTCCCGCCGCCACTCCCAGCCATAACGCAACGAGCGCCGTTCCGAATACAAAGACCGCGGCCTCGCCGAAACGTCCGGCGAGGCCCCCGCCCACGGCCGCGCCGACGAACAGCCCGAGCGACTGGGTCGTGTTGTAGACGCCCAGCGCCGTGCCCCGGGACGCGGCCGGCGCAACCCGCGACACGAGCGACGGCAGGCTCGCCTCGAGGATGTTGAAAGCCACGAAGAACGCGAGCAGCAGCAGCACCGTCGCGTGCAGGCTCGCGTACCCGGCAGCGAAGCCGAGCTCGACCAGCGCGAGCAGGCCGATGGCACCGAGGAACAGCGGCTTCATGCGCCCGCGCCGCTCCGCCCAGAGCAGCGCGGGCGCCATGAGCGCGAACGAGCCGAGCACCACCGGCAGGTACACCTTCCAGTGCTCGCTGACCGGGAGGCCGCCGTGGCGGACCATCGCGACCGGGATCACCACGAACATCGCCATCTGCGTGACGTGCAGCGTGAAGATGCCGAGGTTGAGCCGCAGCTGCTCGCGGTTGCGCAGCACCGCGCCGAGGGCGCTGCCTTCGACGCGTCGCTCATTCGGGTGCGGGCGATCATGCTCGCCGGGCTCGGAGGGCACGACCGCGAGCGTGACCCACACGGCGGCGAGCGAAAGCACCCCCGTCAGCTCGAACAGACCCTTCACCCCGATCACCGGATAGAGCGCCGGCGCCGCGACCAGCGACAGCGCGAACATCAGGCCGATCGAGCCGCCGATCATCGCCATCGCCTTGGTGCGGTGCTGCTCGCGCGTCAGGTCGGCGGCGAACGCGGTGACCGGCGCCGAGATCGCGCCCGCGCCCTGGAGCGCGCGGCCCAGGATGACGACGTTTATGTCTGAAGTCGCGGCAGCGACAAAGCTGCCGGCCGCGAACAGCAGCAGCCCGATCACGATGACGCGCTTGCGGCCCCAGCGATCGGACGCCATGCCGTACGGGATCTGCAGCAGCCCTTGCGTCAGGCCGTAGGCGCCGAGCGCCACCCCGACCAGGAAGTGGCTCTGCCCGCCCTCCAATTGCAGCGCGTACACCGCGAACACGGGGAGGATGAGAAACAATCCGAGCATTCGCAGCGCGAACAGCGACGCGAGCGACACGCTCGCGCGCAATTCGAGGGGGGACATCCGGGCGGCCGCCACCGGACCGTTGCTCATTTTAGTAGCGGGGACACTGCGACATTTCGTATACTAGCAGGTTTGACTTTGCACCCCTCTGGAATGGAGCACATCCGCATCCGCGGCGCGCGCACGCACAACCTGAAGAACCTCAGCGTCGAGCTGCCGCGGAACCAGCTGATCGTCATCACCGGCCTCTCGGGCTCGGGCAAGTCCTCGCTCGCCTTCGACACGCTGTACGCGGAAGGCCAGCGACGCTACGTCGAGTCGCTCTCGGCGTACGCGCGCCAGTTCCTGCAGCTGATGGAGAAGCCCGACGTCGACCTGATCGAGGGGCTCTCGCCCGCGATCTCGATCGAGCAGAAGGCGACCAGCCACAATCCGCGCTCCACCGTCGGCACCATCACGGAGGTGCACGATTACCTGCGGCTGCTGTACGCGCGCGTCGGCACGCCGTTCTGCCCCGAGCACGGGATCCCGCTGGTCGCGCAGTCCGTGTCGCAGATGGTCGACCATGTCCTCGCCCTTCCCGAGGACACCCGGCTCCTGATCCTCGCGCCCATCGTCGCGAGCCGCAAGGGCGAGCAGGCCGAGCTGTTCGAGGACCTGCGCGCTCAAGGGTTCGTCCGCGTGCGCGTCGACGGCACGGTGCACGAGCTCGACGCGCTGCCCAAGCTCCCCAAGAACGTGAAGCACGACGTCGACGTGGTGATCGACCGGCTCAAGGTCCGGACCGACGCTAAGCAGCGCCTCGCCGAGTCGTTCGAGACCGCGCTGCGCCATGCCGAGGGGCGCGCGCTCGCGGTGGAAACGGACAGCGGCAAGGAGCATCTCTTTTCGGCGAAGTTCGCCTGCCCGCTCGACGGCTACTCGCTGCCCGAGCTCGAGCCGCGCCTGTTCTCGTTCAACAACCCGATGGGCGCCTGCCCCGAGTGCGACGGGCTGGGCACGATCACCTTCTTCGACCCGAAGCGCGTCGTGGCGCTGCCCGAGCTGTCGCTCGCGAGCGGCGCGATCAAGGGCTGGGACCGCCGCAACCAGTTCTACTTCCAGATGCTGACCAGCCTCGCGCGCCACTTCGGCTTCGACGTCGAGGCACCGTTCCAGAAGCTGTCCGAGGAGGCGAAGAACATCGTCCTCTACGGCACGCGGGAGAAGATCCCGTTCTCCTACCTGAACGAGCGCGGCAAGACCTTCGTGAAGGAGCACGCCTTCGAGGGCATCATCCCCAACCTCGAGCGGCGCCACAAGGAGACCGACTCGATCGTCGTGCGCGAGGAGCTCGCCAAGTATCTCAACACCAGGGCCTGTCCCGCGTGCGGCGGCACGCGCCTGCGTCCCGAGGCGCGCAACGTCAAGCTCGGCGACGCCCAGGACGGCAAGGCCATCTACGAGGTGAGCGCGCTGCCGTTGAAGGCGTGCCTGGAGTTCTTCCGCAGGCTGCGGCTTCCCGGCGCGAAGCAGGCCATCGCCGAGAAGATCGTCAACGAGATCGTCGCGCGCCTCTCGTTCCTCGCGAACGTCGGCCTGGACTACCTCTCGCTCGACCGCTCCGCCGACACGCTCTCGGGCGGCGAGGCGCAGCGCATCCGGCTCGCCTCGCAGATCGGCTCGGGCCTGACCGGGGTCATGTACGTGCTCGACGAGCCGTCGATCGGGCTGCACCAGCGCGACAACGGGCGGCTCCTCGCGACGCTCAAGCACCTGCGCGATCTCGGCAACACGGTGATCGTGGTCGAGCACGACGAGGAGGCGATCCTCGCCGCCGACCACGTGCTCGACATGGGGCCCGGCGCCGGCGAGCACGGCGGCCAGGTGGTCGCCGAGGGGACCCCGGAACAGATCAAGCGCAACCCCGCCTCGCTCACCGGGCAATATCTCTCGGGCAAGGCCGAGATCCCCGTGCCGAAGCAGCGCCGGCGCGTCGACAAGGGCGCGATCCTGCGGCTGCGCGGCGCGCGCGGCAACAACCTCAAGAACGTCGACCTCGAGCTTCCCGTCGGTCTGCTCGTGTGCGTGACCGGCGTGTCGGGATCGGGCAAGTCGACGCTGATCAACGACACGCTCTACCAGGCGGTCGCGCACAACCTGTACGGCTCGGCGGGCGAGCCCGCGCCTCACGATTCGATCAAGGGCCTCGAGTTCTTCGACAAGGTGATCAACGTCGACCAGAGCCCGATCGGGCGCACGCCGCGCTCCAATCCGGCGACGGATACGGCGCTGTTCACGCCGATCCGCGAGCTGTTCGCGGGCGTGCCGACGGCGCGCGAGCGCGGCTACGGCCCGGGGCGCTTCTCGTTCAACGTCAAGGGCGGCCGCTGCGAGGCCTGCCAGGGCGACGGCGTGATCAAGGTCGAGATGCACTTCCTGCCCGACATCTACGTGCCGTGCGACGTCTGCCACGGACGGCGCTACAACCGCGAGACGCTCGAGGTACAGTACAAGGGGAAGAACATCCACGAGGTCCTGCACATGAACGTCGAGCAGGCCTACGAGTTCTTCAGCGCCGTGCCGGCCATCGAACGCAAGCTCCAGACCCTGCTCGAGGTCGGCCTCGGCTACATCCAGCTCGGCCAGTCGGCGACGACGCTCTCGGGCGGGGAGGCGCAGCGCGTGAAGCTGTCGCTGGAGCTCTCCAAGCGCGACACCGGGCGCACGCTCTACATCCTCGACGAGCCGACGACCGGCCTGCACTTCAAGGACATCGATCTCCTGCTGCAGGTGCTGCACCGCCTGCGCGACCACGGCAACACCGTCGTCGTCATCGAGCACAATCTCGACGTCGTGAAGACCGCCGACTGGATCGTCGATCTCGGTCCCGAGGGCGGCGACGGCGGCGGGCGCATCATCGCCACCGGCACGCCCGAGGACATCGCCGCCGCGCCGCAGAGCTTCACCGGGCAGTACCTGCGACACGTCCTCGGCAAGAAGGTGAAGCGCGCGGCCTAGGGCTCCGCCTTCTTCGTCGCCGCCGGCACGACGAAGCCCGGCCGCGTCAGCGCCGCGGGTCTCAGGATCTCGTCGAGGCGCTCCTTCGGGAGCAGCTTCTTCTCGAGCACGAGCTCGTACACCGTTTTCCCGGTCGCCAGCGCCTCGCGCGCCACGTCGGTCGCGGCGGCGTAACCGATGTGGGGATTGAGCGCCGTGGCGATGCCGATCGACCGCTCCACCATCTGCGCCATGCGCTCCCGGTTCGCGCCGATCCCCGTGACGCAGCGCTCGCGCAACGTGTCGATGCCGCGCGCGAGGTGGCCGATGCTCTTGAACAGGCTGTGCGCGATGATCGGCTCGAAGGCGTTGAGCTGCAGCTGGCCGGCCTCGGCGGCGAAGCTGACCGTCACGTCGTTCCCGATCACCTCGAAGGCGATCTGGTTCACGACCTCGGGGATCACCGGGTTCACCTTCCCCGGCATGATGGAGGAGCCCGCCTGGACCGCGGGCAGGACGATCTCGCCCAGCCCCGCGCGCGGGCCCGAGGCGAGCAGCCGCAGGTCGTTGCAGATCTTCGAGAGCTTGACCGCGATGCGCTTCAGCACGCCGGAGAGCTGTACGAAGGCGCCCGCGTCCTGTGTCGCCTCGACCAGGTTCGACGCCGTGACCACGCGGATGCCGGTGATGTCGGCGAGCTTCTCGCACGCGAGCGGCGCGTAGTCGGGGTGCGCGTTGATGCCGGTGCCGATCGCCGTCACGCCGAGGTTCACCTCGGTGATGAGCAGCGCCGCCTCGCGCAGCCGCTGCTCGTCCTCCTCGAGCATGACGGCATAGGTGCCGAACTCCTGCCCGAGCGTCATCGGCACCGCGTCCTGCAGCTGCGTGCGGCCCATCTTGAGCGCGGTGGCGAACTCGCGCGCCTTGTCGCCGAACGCGGCGCGCAGGCCCGCCATGGCGGCGGCGAGCGCGTCGATCGCGAAATGCAGCGCGACGTTCACCGCCGTGGGATAGACGTCGTTCGTGCTCTGGCTCCTGTTGACG
>DATDMW010000062.1:0-4082 GCA_036518595.1 Burkholderiales bacterium | reverse complement strand
GGGCGCGAGCACGATTGCGATCCGCTCGGCCGCCGCGGCGACGCGCTTGCGCTCGGGACCCGAGAGCCCCGTCGTGCCGATCACCATGGGGACTTTCGCGCCGACGCAGGCTTCGAGGTGTGCGAGCGTAGCCTCGGGGGTCGTGAAGTCGATCAGGCATCCGGCGCTCTTGAGCGCGGCCGCCGCGTCCGCCGTGATGCGCACGCCCGATCCGGCGTCGCGGCCGAGCGCCGGGTGCCCCGCGGCCTCGAGCGCGCCGGACAGCGCGAGATCCCCCGACCCGAGGATCAGCTCGACCAGTGTCCGGCCCATGCGGCCGCCCGCGCCGGCGACGGCGACCTTCATCGCTGCACGCTGTCCGGCTGCGCGCCCGCGAGCGGCGGCGGCGGAACGGCCTCGGCGTCGACGCGCTCGAGCTTGTTGTCCACGAAGAAGACCGAGAGGCGGCCGTGCTCGACCTTGCTGCTGTCGGCGCGCTGGCGCCGGAACACGTACTCCCAGCGGTCGGCGTGGAAGATGTCGCTCACGAGCGGCGTGCCGAGGACGTAGCGCACCTGGTCGCGCGTCATGCCCGGCTTGAGCTGCGAAACCATGTCCTGCGTCACGTAGTTGCCCTGCTGGATCTCGATGCGGTGCGGCGACAGCCAGCCGCAGCCCGCGAGCACGAGCGGCAGGAGCAGGACGGTGATTCGCATGCGTTCGCGTTTTTTGAGGCGCAAGGAAAACGCTATATCATATCGGAATCCCGCTCGCTTCCCGCGCGGAGGCTTCCATGAGCAACGTCCACGACCTGAAAACCAGCGGCCTCAAGGTCACGGCGCCCAGGACGCGCATCCTCAAGCTGTTCGAGAGCAGCAAGGTTCGGCACTTGGCGGCCGAGGACGTCTACCGGCAGCTGATGAACGAGGGCCTGGACATCGGCCTCGCGACCGTCTATCGCGTGCTGACCCAGTTCGAGCAGGCGGGGATCCTGCAGCGCCACCATTTCGAATCGGGCAAGGCCGTGTTCGAGCTCAACGAGGGCACGCACCACGACCACCTGGTGTGCGTGCAGTGCGGCCGGGTCGAGGAGTTCTACGACCCGGAGATCGAGAAGCGGCAGGTGAAGGTCGCCAGGGACCGGGGCTTCTCCATCCGCGAGCACTCGCTGCACCTGTACGCGGACTGCACCAAGCCGCACTGCCCGAACAAGAAATAGCGCCCTCCGGCTACTCTCGTCTCATCTTTCGTATTTGAACGAGAGCTGCATCCGCGTGCGGTAGGCCGTGACGCGTCCGCGGTCGACCTTCAGGTCCTGCTTCACGACCTCCGCGATGCGCAGGTCGCGCAGCGTGCGCGACGCAGTCTGCACCGCCTTCTTCGCGGCGTCCTCCCACGAGACCGTGCTCGTTCCGATCACCTCGATCACCCGGTAAACGCCGTCTGCCCTCGGCATGTCGCCTCCTTGTCGCACCGATATGCGGGAGCGGCGATAATACTCCCGACCCGTCGCGCCGAGGAGGAGCCGATGAAGCTCGCAGGCAGGACCGCGATCGTGACCGGCGCTGCGCGCGGCATCGGCAAGGCGCTCGCGGCGCGGCTCGCCGCGGACGGCGCCGCCGTCGTGATCGCCGACATCGAGGGACACGAAGCCGCGGCCGCCGCACTGACGGCGAGCGGCGCGCGCGCTCTCGGGCTGAAAGTCGACGTCTCGTCGGAGAGCGACACCGCACGCATGGCCGAGCGGGCCCTCGAAGCCTTCGGCCGCATCGACATCCTGGTCAACAACGCGGCGATGTTCGCGACGGTGAGGATCGGCGCGTTCGAGGACATTCCCATCGCCGAGTGGAAGCGACTGCTCGACGTCAACGTGGTCGGCGTCGCGCTGTGCTGCCGGGCGGTGACCCGACACATGCGGGAGCGCGGGAGCGGCCGCATCGTCAACATCGCGTCCGCGGCCCCGCTCAAGGGCGTGCCGGAATTCCTTCACTATGTCTCGAGCAAGGGCGCGGTGATCGCGATGACGCGCGGGCTGGCGCGCGAGCTCGGCCGCGACGGCATCACGGTCAACGCGGTCGCGCCCGGGCTGACTCTCTCGGACGCGACCGTGGGACGCGCCGAGCACCTGCGCAACCACGACGCGAGCGTGCGCATGCGGGCGATCCCCCGCCCGCAGCGCCCGGACGACCTGGCCGGCGCGGTGAGCTTCCTCGCGAGCGACGACGCGGCCTTCATGACGGGACAGACCGTCGTGGTCGACGGCGGCTCGGCGATGCTCTGAGCGCTCAGACGCGGTAGTACGCGCGGTACCACTCCACGAAGCGCGCGAGCCCGGTATCGAGGGGCGTATCCGGCCGGAATCCCACCGCGCGCTCGAGATCGCGCACGTCGGCGCAGGTCCTGATCACGTCGCCGGGCTGCATCGGGCACATCTCGAGCACGGCCTTCTTTCCGAGGCAATGCTCGAGCACCTCGATGAAGCGCATGAGCTTGACGGGACGGTTGTTGCCGATGTTGTAGATGCGGAAGGGCGCCGTCGCGCTCGTCGCAGGCGACGAGCGCGCGCCGGCCTCCGGGACGGCCGGCTTGCGGACGACGCGGGCAACGCCTTCGACGATGTCGTCGATGTAGGTGAAGTCGCGCTCCATCTCCCCGCCGTTGAAGATCTGCAGCGGAGTCCCCGCAAGGATCTTCGCGGTGAAGCTGAAGTACGCCATGTCCGGCCGCCCCCACGGGCCGTAGACGGTGAAGAAACGAAGACCCGTGACGGGCACCCCGTGCAAGTGCGCATACACGTGCGCCATCAGCTCGTCGGCGCGCTTGGTCGCCGCATAGAACGACACCGGGTGATCGACGGGATCGTGCTCGGAGAACGGCGTGCGATGGTTCGCGCCGTAGACCGAGCTCGACGAGGCGAACACGAGGTGTCCGACGCGGGCGTGCCGGCAGCCCTCGAGCACGTGAGCGAACCCGGCGAGGTTGGCGTCGACGTACGCGAGCGGGTCGACCAGCGAATGCCGCACGCCGGCCTGCGCCGCAAGATGCACGACTGCGTCGAAGCCCTGGCGGACGAAGAGTGCTGCGGCAGCCGCGCGATCGGCGAGATCGAGCCGCTCGAAACGAAAGCCGCGCGTCCCGTTCAACCGCTCAAGGCGCGCGCGCTTCAGCGACACGTCGTAATAGTCGTTGAGGCTGTCGACGCCCGTCACTTCCTCGCCCTCGGCGAGCAGCCGCCGGCACAGCTCATGCCCGATGAAGCCCGCGGCGCCGGTGACGAGGACGCGCATACCGGACCGCTAGGCCCCGGTCAGGTCGCCGACGAACCAGATGGCGCCGACGCCGAGGGCGATGAGCAGCACCTGCTGCGCCGTGGCGTGCAGCTCGGGCCGCCGGTGCAGTCCGGGGATGAGGTCCGCCACGGCCACGTAGATCATGCTCGCCGCGGCCAGCGCGAGCGCCGTGTGGATCCAGGCCTGCACCTCGTGCAGCGCCAGGTAACCGAGCAGCGCGCCGGCCAGCATCGCGAGGCCCGAGAGCGCGTTCATCGTCAGGGCCGCCGCCTTGCCGTATCCCGAGTGCAGCAGGATGACGAAGTCGCCGATCTCCTGCGGGATCTCGTGCGCGATGATCGCCGCCGCGGTCACGATCCCGAGCTGCGTGCTCTCGAGGAATGCGGCGGCGATGAGCACGCCGTCGACGAAGTTGTGGAAGCCGCCGCCGATGGTGATCATGAGGCCGCTGCGGCCGTGGTCGCTCGGCGCTGCGTGCCGGTCGTGCGCCTCGCAGTCCTCGACGTGGCAGTGACGCCAGAGCACGAGCTTCTCGAGCACGAAGAACGCGAGGATGCCGGCGAGGATGGTCGCGGCGACGGACTGGACCTGGTCGGCGGCGGCGAACGCATGCGGCAGGATGTCGAGGAACACCGCGCCGAGCAGCGCGCCGATGGCGAAGCTGATCAGCGCCGGGATCCAGCTCGCGCGCGCCGAGAACGCGATCACCGAGGCGAGCGCCAGGCTCAGCGCGCCGCCGCCGAGGCTGGCGGCCGAGATCCACGCGACGGTTCCCATGGCGGCTCAGCGCTCCATCCAGATCAAGGCCGCCAT
>DATDMW010000061.1:0-11359 GCA_036518595.1 Burkholderiales bacterium | reverse complement strand
TCGCGGTTCTGGAAATAAGCGTGGATGGGGCTCGGTAGCACCTCGTCCCAGCGCCGGCCGATCGGCGGCGCGTCGATGCGGAAGGGAGCGTTCGGGAGCGTCTGCGTCGGAAGGTCGGCGCGCACCTTCCCGCCCTCGTAGGTCGGGGGCAGGTGCGGCAGCGGGCGCCCGTCGAGGTCGAGCTGGGTCTTCTGCGCCGGCGTCGCGTCGGCGATGCCCTCGGCGCCGGGAAACAGGCCGTAGAGATGATCGAAGCTGCGGTTCTCGGCGTAGATCACGACGACGTTTTCGATCCGCGCCAGCGCCGGGGTGCGCGTCGTGTCGGTCGCAACGCACCCGGCGAGCAGCGCGAGCGCGATCAGCGTCGCGTCACGGGTCCTCAAATTTCGCATCGATCGCTCCTCCAGTTTTTCTCGCTCGCGGCGTGACGCTCCTGCGCATGCTTGTCGCTCGCGCGCGACACGCCGTTTGCGAGCGCAAACAGTTTATTACATCGAATGATCCGAACGGCATGTCGTGCGCGCGTGACATTTCCGCTACGCTCGAGCGACGAATGCTCGCTTTCTCCCTATGGAAATCGCATTCGCTTCGTACGGCACGCGTCTTGCTCACGCATCGCCGGCGTGGGGGGAAGCGGACGCCGCCGCCCGGCGCCTTTGTTGAACAATAGGGAGTAGCAAATGCTCGATAGTTTTCGCAGGAGAGACAGCTCGCGTGTCGCCCGTTACCAAAGCCCCTACGGCGAGCTGCAGGAAGCCTTGACCCCGAGCCAGCTCGCGGACCAGGTGCCGGCCAACAAGCCGGAAATGAAGGCCCCCGAAACCAACCCGCAGGCAACCATGCAAAACGAGAAAGCCCCCGAGCAGGTCAGCAAGCTCATCGTCGGTCCCGACATCAAGCTGAAAGGCGCCGAAATCACCGATTGCGACACCCTGGTGGTCGAAGGCCGCGTCGAGGCCTCGATGGACAGCCGCGTGATCCAGATCGCCGAGAACGGCGTGTTCGTGGGCAAGGTCGGCATCGACATCGCCGAGATCCGCGGCCGCTTCGACGGCGAGCTCACGGCGCGCAAGCAGCTCGTGATCCGCTCCACCGGGCGCGTCTCGGGCAAGATCCGCTACGGCAAGGTCGCGATCGAGGAGGGCGGCGAGCTCTCCGGCGACATCGGCGCGATCACCGACACTGGGGCCGCGGCGCAGCCGCTGTTCCCGAAGTCGGCGAACAAGGCCGCCTAAGCCGTACCGACGTTCGCTTCGGCCGTCCGCCCGTCCGGGCGGACGGCGCTCGCGCGCAGGAAATAGGCGAACAGGATCGCCCCGGTCACGATCAGGCCGAAGGCGCCCGCGAGCCAGAACCCCGCGGCGCCCATCGGCGTCGCCAGGCCGAGCGAGCGCGCCGCGTCCGACCCCCGCAATCCCAGCACGTAGCCGCCCCCGAGCCCGATCCCCCAGAGCGCCACCGTATACACCAGCATCGGCAGGAAGGCGATGCGGTAGCCCCGCAGCGCGTTGACGATCACCACCTGCACGCCGTCGAAGAGCTGGTAGAACGCGACGAAGGCCAGCAGCCGCGTGGCGAGGGTCCGCACGCCGGGATCGTCGGTATACAGGCCCGCAATCCCAGCCCCGCCGGGCACGAGCGCCAGGGACGCGCAACCCGAGATCAGCATCATGATCGCCATGCCGGTGAGCCCGGTGCGGCGCGCGTCGTGGCGGCTGCGGGCGCCCACCGCCTGCGCCACCAGGACGCCCGTCGCGTTCCCGATCGCGAGGCCGAACATGTAGACGACCGCCGAGACGTTGGCCGCGATCTGGTGCGAGGCGCTGGTCGTCGCGCCCAGGCGCGCGACGAAGATCGCGATGAAGGTGAACGAAGTGACCTCGACGAAGAACGAGAGGCCCATCGGCACGCCGAGCTTGAGATGGCTCCAGAGCACTCGGGCCTCGGGCCAAGACCACTGCGCGAACACGCGAAAAGGCCGGTAGAACGGATCGCGGGCGCAATACGCCCACCCGATGAGCGCCGCGACCCACGCGACCACCGCGGTCGCGACCGCGCAGCCCGGGCCGCCGAGCTCCGGGGCGCCGAGCTTGCCATACATGAAGACCCAATTGAGGGGCAGCTTGGCGCAGAAATAGAAGAGATTCAACGCCATTGCCGCGCGCGGACGCGAGACCGCCGTCGTGAACGCGAAGAACACGCGAAAGAGCAGCATCCCGGGGAGCGCCCACGCGATCCCGACCAGGTACAGCCGCACGCGCGCCTCGACCTCGGGCGGGGCGCCGGCCAGCCGCAGGAACGGCTCGGGAAACCCGAGCAGCAGCACGCCGCAGAGCGCGAGGCCGGTGGCGAGCCACATCGTCTGGCGCGCCTCCTCGCCGATGCGCGCGTATTGCTTCGCGCCGAACAGCTGCGCGGCGATCGGCGACAGCGACTGCACCACGCCGAGCAGCCCGATGAAGATCGAGTAGTAGATGCTCGCGCCGATGCCGACCGCGGCCAGGTCGACCGCGCTGTAATGCCCGGACATGACCGTATCGAGGACGCCCGACGCCATGACGGCGAGCTGCGCGACCAGGATGGGCCAGGCGAGGCGACCGATGGACCGGACCGCGCGCGAGACGGGGAGAGTCACGAGGAAGCGAAGGGAAAGCGGCCTATTCTAAGGCAGCCCCCCGGTCAGATTGGCGCCAGATTGCCGCCCGATTTAAGGGTCAGAATAGGGCCTTTGCGATTTCCTCCCCGGGAAGGAGCCCCATGCGCGACGAGACCGTCATCGTCCATTCCGGCCGCCATCCGGAGCAGTACGAAGGCGCGGTGAACCCGCCCGTGTACCATGCCTCGACCATCCTCGCGCGCTCGGCCGAGGAGTATCTCGCCCGGCGCCGCGCCTGGCTCGACGAGGTGCCCGGCACCTACTACGGCCGCTTCGGCACGCCGACCGTCGAGGCGCTGCAGGAGGCGATCGCCGAGCTCGAGGGCGGGCACCGCGCCGTCGTCTACCCGTCGGGGCTCGCGGCATGCGCGGGGGCGCTGACCGCGTTCCTGTCGGCGGGCGATCACGTGCTGATGAGCGACAGCACCTATGGGCCCACGCGCAACTTCGCGAAGGGGACGCTCAAGCGCTTCGGCGTGACGACGACCTTCTTCGACCCGCTCGTCGGCCGCGGCATCGAGTCGCTGATCCAGGGCAACACGCGCGTCGTCTACCTCGAGTCGCCGGGCTCGCTCACCTTCGAGGTGCAGGACGTGCCCGCGATCGCCGACGTCGCGCACCGCCGCGGCATCGTCGTGATCATGGACAACACCTGGGCGACGCCGCTCTACTTCAAGGCGCTCGCGCACGGCGTCGACGTTTCGGTGCAGGCGGCGACCAAGTACGTCGTCGGACACTCGGACGCGATGCTCGGGACGGTGGCGTGCACGAAGGAGGCGTGGCCCCGGCTGCGGACGTCGACTTACGAGATGGGGCAGACCACCGGGCCGGACGTGGTCTACCTCGGCCAGCGCGGCCTGCGCACGCTCGCGGCGCGGCTGAGGATCCATTCCGAGAACGCGCGGGCGCTCACGGGCTGGCTCGCGAAGCAGCCCGAGGTCGACCGCGTGCTGTACCCCGCGCTGCCCTCCGATCCCGGGCACGCCCTGTGGAAGCGCGACTTCACCGGCGCCTCGGGTCTCTTCGGCGTGGTGCTCAAGCGTGGCATCGACCAGAAGGCGATGTTCGCGCTGATCGACGGCATGAAGCTCTACGGCATCGGCGCCTCGTGGGGCGGCTACGAGAGCCTGATCGTGCCGTATCACCCGATGGAAGGCCGGGCGGTCACGCGCTGGCCCGAGCACGGGCCGTGCTTCCGCGTCCACGCCGGGCTCGAGAGCTCGGATGATCTGCTCGAGGACCTGGAAGCCGGGTTCGTCAGACTGCGGCGCAACGCCTAGCGCGTCAGCTCGGCGCGGGCGATCCGGGCGCCTTCGGCCATCGCCGTCATCTTGCCGAAGGCGACGTCGCGCGGCAGGTATTTCATGCCGCAGTCGGGCGCGACGATGACGTCCTCGGCCTTGACGTAGGGCAGGGCGCGGCGGATGCGCGCGGCGACGGTCTCCGGAGTTTCGACCTTCATGTCGTTCAGGTCGATCACGCCGAGGATGATCTTCTTCCCGGGGAGCGTCTTCAATACCGCGCAGTCGAGGTTCGACTGCGCCGTCTCGATCGACACTTGTTTGCAGGTGCAGCCCGCGAGCTCGCCGAGGAACGAGTAGCCCGACGGCCGGACATGGATCACCGCCGCGTAGCCGAAGCAGATGTGCACGGCCGTCGTCCCGGTGATGCCTTCGAGCGCGCGGTTGAGCGCGGCCAGCCCGTACTCGCGCGCCTTCTCCGGGCGCGCCTGCATGTACGGCTCGTCGACCTGGACGATGTCGGCGCCGGCGGCGAAGAGGTCGCGGATCTCCTCGTTCACGGCGGCGGCGTAGTCCATCGCCGCCTCGGCGGCATCCTTGTAGTAATCGTTCTGCGCCTGCTGCGACAGGGTGAACGGGCCGGGGACCGTCATCTTGATCATCCGGCGCGTGTGGGCGCGGAGGAACTTCAGGTCTTCGAGCTCCACGGGATGGCGCCGGCGGATCTTCCCGACGATGCGCGGCACGGGATTCGGATGCCCCGAGCGGTCGAGCGCGGTCCCCGGGTTGTCGAGGTCGATGCCCTCGAGCGCGGTGGCGAAGCGGTTCGAATAGCTCTCGCGCCGGATCTCGCCGTCGGTCACGATGTCGAGCCCGGCGTCCTCCTGCGCGCGGATCGCGAGAAGCGTCGCGTCGTCCTGCGCCTGGGCGAGGTACGGCTCGGGGATGCGCCAGAGCTCCTTCGCGCGCACGCGCGGCGGGAAGCGCCCCGCGAGCTTCTCGCGGTCGATCAGCCACTCCGGCTGCGGGTAGCTGCCGACCAGCGTCGTGGGAAGCAGCACGTCAGGCCTTCAGGCCCTGGAACAGCTTCTCGCGCCCGAGCTTGATCCCGGGCTTGCCTTCGTAGAGGAAGACGTCCGCGGTGGCGAAGGTGTCGGCGAGGGTGTCGGGCAGGAACGAGCCCGTGCCGACGACGTCGACCGGCGCGCGCGCGTTCGCGAACATCTTGCACTTGAACAGGTTGAAGCCCGAGGAGGCGACGATCTTCGCGGCGTTGAAGCCGTTCCGGTCGAGCGTCTGGCGCAGCTGGATCACCGCGGCGACCGAGACGCCGGTGCCGAAGAGCACCTTGCGCACGCGGTCCTTGACGATGTTCAGGCTGTCGGCGTCGAACGCCTCCTCGCCCATGACGTGGCGCACCGCCTCGTACTCGTTCGGCACGTGCAGCCAGCTGACGACGATGTCGACCGACTTCTCGTAGTCGAGCCCCTCGGCGTAGCGCTCGCCGTGCGTGTCGATGCGCAGCCCCAGGCGGCGCGAGCCGCTCGGGTCCTTCGGCAGCACCTCGTGGGTCCACCAGCGGCAGACCTCGAGCGCGTCGGTGTACTCGCGCCCGAAGTAGTCGATGAGCACGGTCAGGTCGTCCTTCGGGTGCGCCTCGACGTACATCTGCGCGGCGCGCAGGGTCGAGCCGGCGTAGCCGACGATCGCGTGCGGCATGGTGCCGACCGCCTTCTCGGCGCCGTAGAGATGCGCCGAGAGGTCCTGCGACGAGCCGGTGAAGCCGACCGCGCCGGCGAGCTTCGCCATACGGCTGCCGACCGAGGCCCCGTAGGCCGCGAGCAGCGACATGTCGTCGCCCGTCGCGTGGCGCGCGTGCATGTCGATGAACGCGGTCTTCTTCAGGTTCATCGCCATCTTGTAGGCGTTGTAGGCGGCCACGCACGGCATGCCGACGCGCTGCAGGATCAGCGTCTCGAGCTCGACCAGCGCGGCGAACGAGCCGGTGTACGTGAACAGGGGCTTCTGGTCCGGGACGAACGCGCCCTCCTCGTACAGGCGCGTGATCTTCAGCTCGGGCGCGCTTCCGTCGACGACGGGGTAGTGCCGGCGCAGCACGTCGATCGCCGGGTTCACGGCGCAGATCACGCCGCGCCGCATGAACACACCGTAGGTGACCGCGCGGTCGCCGAACTTCTCGATGATCTGCCGCGACTTGGTGAAGTACTTGTCGGTCCGGCTGAGCACGTAATCGCGCGTGTCGGCGGGCCGGGCGTCGATGGGCTTGTTCATGGGCGATCCATTCCGTTGACCGCGGCATTGACCGCGGCGTTGACGCGGGAGCCGAGGAACCCGGACATTCTAGCAGGGGCGCCGCATCTGGCCTCCGCGCACGGCCCGTGCTAGCCTCGCAGGCATGGTCCGCGGGTCCCGCACATTGCTCCTCGGCATCCTCGTCCTGCCGCCGATCGCCGGGTGCGTCATCAGCTACCGGGGCGACGTGCCCGCGCGCAACGTGGTCGCCGGCGCGATGATCGTCGGGATCGTCGCGGCCGGCGAGGACCGCTACTATCGCGTCGGACCCGACGGGATGCGAACGCCGGTGCGCCCGGCGCCGCCGCCGGACCCGACGCGGAAGATCAACGTCCAGGACTGCACCGAGCCGGTGGACTGGTCGTCGGGCAACCTGGTGTGCAAGTGAGGAGAGCATGATTCATTTCGTGGTGCACGACGAGGGCGACTCGGTGGGCGTGGTCGTCGTCGAAGGGGTGAAATCCGGGCAGGAGCTCACCGGCTGGATCATGGACCAGGACCGCGAGCTCAAGGTGCGGGCGAAGAACGACATCCCGATCGGCCACAAGCTCGCGATCCGCGCGCTCTCGAAAGACGCGACGGTGATCAAGTACGGCACCGACATCGGCCGCGCGGTCGCCGCCATCCAGGTGGGCGAGCACGCGCACGTGCACAACATCAAGACGAAGCGGTGGTAGGCGATGGATCTGAGCAAAGCGACATTCAACGGCTACAAGCGCGAGAACGGGCGCGTCGGCGTGCGCAACCACGTCATCATCCTCCCCGTCGACGATCTGTCGAACGCGGCCGCCGAGGCGGTCGCGCACAACGTCAAGGGCACGATGGCGCTGCCGCACCCGTACGGGCGGCTGCAGTTCGGCGCCGATCTCGAGCTGCACTTCCGCACGCTGATCGGCACCGGAGCGAACCCCAACGTCGCCGCGGTCGTGGTGATCTGCATCGAGCCGGGCTGGGCGAAGAAGGTCGCCGACGGCATCGCGAGGACGGGCAAGCCCGTCGCCTACTTCGGCATCGAGCAGCACGGCGACCACGACACCATCATGCGCGCCTCGAAGGTGGCGAAGGAATACGTGCAGTGGGCGAGCGAGCTGCGCCGCGAGGAGCGTCCGCTGAAGGATCTCTGGGTCTCCACCAAGTGCGGCGAGTCGGACACCACCTCGGGCATCGGCGCCAACCCCTGCGTCGGCAACGCTTTCGACAAGCTCTACGCGAACGGCGTGACGCTCGTCTTCGGCGAGACCACCGAGCTCACGGGCGGCGAGCAGCTGGTGGCGGCGCGCTGCCGCACGCCCAAGGTGCGCGAAGACTTCATGCGCATGTTCGACCGCTACCAGGAAGTGGTCGAGCGCCACAAGACGAGCGACCTCATGGATTCGCAACCGACCAAGGGCAACATCGAAGGCGGCCTGACGACGATCGAGGAGAAGGCGCTCGGCAACATCCAGAAGATCGGCAAGCAGTGCAGGATCGACGGCGTGCTCGACAAGGCCGAGACGCCGAGCGGGCCCGGGCTGTGGTTCATGGACTCGTCCTCGGCTGCCGCCGAGATGGTGACGCTGTGCGCGGCGAGTGGCTACGTGGTGCACTTCTTCCCGACCGGTCAGGGCAACGTCATCGGCAACCCGATTCTGCCGGTCATCAAGCTGTGTGCCAACGTCCGCACGGTGCGCACCATGTCCGAGCACATCGACGTCGACGTCACCGGCATCACCCGCAAGGAGCTCAACATGGACCAGGCGGGCGACAAGCTGCTCGAGATGATGTTCCGCACCGCGAACGGACGGCTGACCGCGGCCGAGGCACTCGGGCACCGCGAGTTCGTGCTGACGCGGCTGTACGAGAGCGCGTAGATGCGCGCCGCGATGCGAGCCTTCTCGGTCGCGCTCTGCCTCGCCTGGCTCCAGGTCGCCGCCGCGGCCGAGGTGGCCGGCGTGCGGATCGAGGACAAGGTGCGGGTCGGCGCAAGCGAGCTGGTGCTGAACGGCGCGGGCCTGCGCAAGCGCATCGTGTTCAAGGTCTACGTCGGCGCGCTGTACCTGCCGGAAAAGACGGGCGACGCGGCCCGGGTCATCGCGTCGAGCGGCCCGAAGCGCGTGTCGATGACGCTGATGCGCGATCTGACGGCGAAGCAGCTCACCGAGGCGCTCGAGGACGGCATGCGCGCCAACCACACCGAGGCGCAGCTCGCGGCGCTGCGCTCGCGCCTCGACACGGCGCAGGCGACCATGCGCGAGATCGGCTCGGCGAAGGAGGGCTCGGTCATCGCGCTCGAGTACCTGCCGGGGACCGGAACGCGCATCACCGTCGACGGCACGCCCAAGGGGCCGACGATCCCCGGGGAGGATTTCTACGCCGCGCTGCTCAGGGTCTGGCTCGGCGACAAGCCGGTCGACGCGACGCTCAAGAAGGCGATGCTGGGCCAGGGCGGCTAGATGTTCATCGGCCACTTCGCGGTGGCGATGGCGGCGAAACGCGCGGCGCCGCGGACCTCGCTAGGCACCCTCACGCTCGCCGCGCAGCTCCTCGATCTGCTGTGGCCGCTGCTGCTGCTCGCGGGGGTCGAGACGGTCGAGATCCGGCCGGGCGACACCGCGTTCACGCCGCTCGCCTTCACGCACTACCCGGTCTCGCACAGCCTTGCGACCGCGCTCGGCTGGGCGGCCGGCTTTGCGGTGCTGTACTACGCCGCAACGCGCTACGGACGGGGCGCGCTCCTCGTCGCAGTGCTCGTCGTCAGCCACTGGGTGCTCGACTGGATCACGCATCGCCCCGACCTGCCCCTCTGGCCGGGCGGCCCGCTGCAAGGCCTGGGACTGTGGAACTCGGTCGCCGCGACGCTCGTCGTGGAAACGCTCGTGTTCGCCGCCGGGCTCGCGGTCTATCTGCGCGCGACGCGCGCGCGCGATCCCCTGGGTCGCTGGAACGCGGTCGCGTTCGCGGCGTTCCTCTTCGCCGCGTATCTCGCCGCGGCGTTCGGACCGCCGCCGCCCGACGTGCGCACGCTCGCGTACTCGGCCTTCGCGGTGTGGCTGCTCGTCGCCTGGGCGGCATGGGTCGACCGTCACCGCGAAGCCGCGAGCGACAAGGCGAAGCGCGGATAGATCTCGGCGATCTCGTCGCGCACCGGGCCGCGGATCAGCGCGAGCCGCTCGGGCTCCGGGGGCGGCGTCTGCGGGACGAGCGGCGGGCGATCGAAGTCGAACCCGGTGTTGTCGAGCACCTCCTCGAGCGTGTGTCCGGGGTGCACGCTCTCGATGCGGAAGCGCCGCCGCGCCTGGTCGAACGAGAAGAGCGCGAGGCTCGTCAGCAGCGCGTGCGGGCCGCCCGGCCGATAAACCCCTTCGCGGCTCGTCCCCGGCGCGGTCACGATGTCGACCCGCGGGACGAACGTCCGGCGGGTGTGCTCCTCGCGGAACAGGATCACGCGCGGCACGAGGAAATACAGAAACGCCGAGCCGAACGCGCCCGGCCAGCGCACCTGCGTCCCCGGCCAGTCGCCGGTGCCGGTGAGGTTGATGTTCGCCTCGCCGTCGATCTGGCCGCCCCCGAGGAAGAAGGCGTCGATGCGTCCCTGCGCGGCGAGGTCGAACAGCTCGACACCGCCCGAGGTGAAGAAGTTGTTGCGGCGCGAGCCGAGCACCGAGACGCGCATCGGCTCGCGCTCGCCGCGCCCCGGATCGGCACGCGAGAGCTCGCGCGCGAGCAGCGCCGCCGAGCCCGGGATCGGCGACTGCGACCCGACCGCGACGTGGCGGCAGCCCTCGAGCAGCCGCGCGATCACCGCGATCAGCAGCTCGGACGGGGCGTAGCTCCCGCTCACGGCGCACCCAGCCACTCGTCGACGAAGGCGCGGAAGCCGTCCTCGCTGCGCGCCGCCGCGGCGTCGCGCGCGAGGAAGGCTTCGTCGGCGTCGTAGGCGCCGGCGAGCGCGTGCGGCGCGGCGCCCCGGCGCGCGACCGCGACCCGGCCGATGTAGATGGCCGGCACGACGGCGCCCGAGCGCGCGGGATCGGCGAGCAGATCGCCGTCGGCGATCTCCTCCACCGTCACGCAGCTCGTCGCCGAGGCCTGCGCCATGTTGAGCAGCTCGCGGCTGCGGCCGATGAAGACGTTGCCGTCGCGGTCGGCGAGCGGGGCGTGGAAGAGCGCGACGTCGGGCCGGATCGCGGGCACCGCGACGATCGCGTCGCCGGCGGCGAACGGGTTCTCGATCACCTTCCAGTCGGGACGGTGCGCGAGCAGGTCGCTGCCGAGGATGCCGCGGATGGGCATGAACGGCACGCCTTTCTGCGCGGCGGCGAGGCCGGCGTGGATCGCCGGGCAGGTGGCGTCGACCAGGCGCAAGGCGCCCGAGCGCACCGCCGCGGTGAAGCGCGGCGCCGACCCCAGCTCCCCCAGCGTCACGGCCGACGTCTCGACCACGCGCACCGCTCCGGCGCCGATCAGGAGGTCGGCCTGGATGTCGCTCTGCGGCACGCACACGAGGTGCAGGTCGCGCACGCCGCGGCGCAGCAGCTCGCGCGTCGCCGCCATCGCGGGACTCGCATAGAAGGGGGGGATGGCGAGCCTGGCGCCGTCGGGAATGGCGGCGGCGAGCTCGGTCAGGGAGCAGATCCGGGTCACGGGGCGGGATTCATGACGGCAGCATCGGCCGGTTGCGGCGGCCATCGGTCGTGGCTATGATGCCATCGCACACCGCAATTTGCATCGCAGCTCCCGTCGAAACGTCTCGAGATTCGAACCAGGAGGAGTTATGCGCACCGCCCTTCCCGTTTCCGTTCTTGCATTCGCCGCCTCGCTCGCCTGCTCGCTCGTCGCCCAGGCGCAGCAGGGCCCCGGCAGCGCCGCCCCCGCCGCCGCGCCGCCATCCTGGCAGCAGGGCCGCAACCCCGAGCAGTCGGAGTCGCCCCTGCACCCCTTCGCGCCGCACATGACCGGGCGTCCGGCCAAGGATCTGCCCATCAACACGCTGAAGGTGCCCAAGGGCTTCAAGGTCGAGGTGTGGCAGGACGGCATCCCCGAGGCGCGCTCGCTCGCCCTCGGCGACAAGGGCACGGTGTTCGTCAGCAACCGCCTCTCGAAGAACGTGTACGCGGTGGTCGACCGCAACGGCCGGCGCGAGGTAAAGACCGTGCTGAAGGGGCTCGAC
>DATDMW010000060.1:0-2199 GCA_036518595.1 Burkholderiales bacterium | reverse complement strand
CGACCGCGCGCTCGCCGCAGCGCCGGACGCGCCGGAAACGCACAACAACCGCGGTGTGGCGCTGGCGGCGCTCAATCGCCACCGCGAGGCGATCGCGAGCTACTCGCGCGCGCTCGAGTTGCGCCCCGCGTACGACCGCGCGCGCTTCAATCGCGCGATGTCGCGGCTGGTGACGGGGGATTTCGCCGGAGGCTGGAAGGACCACGAGAGCCGCTGGACCGGCAGCGAGATGCACCAGGGGCCGCGCCGGCTGCCGGGACGCGCGTGGGACGGACGCGAGGACCTGCGCGGCAAGACGCTGCTCCTCTACGCCGAGCAGGGCCTGGGCGACGCGATCCAGTTCGCGCGCTATGCGACGCTCGCCGCGCGGCGCGGCGCGCGCGTGCTGCTCGAAGCGCACGCGCCGCTGAAGGAGCTGCTCGCGCGGATCGAGGGCGTGGCCGGCGCCTTCGCGCTGGGCGAGCCGCTGCCCGCTTTCGACCTGCACTGCGCGCTGATGAGCCTGCCGCTCGCCTTCGGGACGACGCTCGGCACCATTCCGCACGACACGCCGTACCTCGCGGCGCCCGCGGAGCACGCCGCGAAGTGGCGTGAACGCCTGCGCGGCTGCGAAGGCCTGCGCGTGGGGCTCGCCTGGTCCGGGAGCCGGACACTGCGCAACGATGCGAACCGCTCGATCGCGCTTTCGCGCCTCGCGGCCCTCGCCGCGCCGGGCCGCATGCTGGTGAGCGTGCAGAAGGACATCCGCGAGCCGGATCGCGCCATCATGGCGCAGCTCGGCATCGTGAGCTTCGAGGCCGAGCTCGGCGATTTCCGCGACACCGCGGGCCTCATCGATGCGCTCGACGTCGTCGTGAGCGTGGACACCGCCGCCGCACACCTCGCCGGCGCCATGGGGAAGGCCACGTGGGTCCTGCTGCCCTTCTCCCCCGACTGGCGCTGGCTCCTCGGCCGCGACGACAGCCCGTGGTATCCCACGGCGCGGCTCTTCCGCCAGCCGGCCCGCGGCGACTGGGAAACACCCCTCAATGCGCTGGACGAGGCCCTCCGGAAGCTTTGAGTCGGATCAAACGGCACCAGGGCGGGTGTAACCTATACTGCAAGCCATGAGCCGCCGTACGCGTCCTTTCGCCGCCCTCTTCGCCATCGTCGCGCTGCTGTTCGCGCAAGCGATGGCGGCGGTGCATGCGTGCGACGTGCTGGCGCCGGAGAAGGCGCCCGTGACGGCTTCGGCACCGGCGCAGGCCGGCGACGATTGCTGCGACCACGACACGCTGCCGGCCGATCCGGCCTGCGGCAATCACTGCCAGCAGGGCAACCAGGCGCCCGACCGCGTGCAACCCACGGTCGCGCCGCTGCTCGCGCTGGGCTTCATGATGACGAGCGTGGCGATCGCGCCGGCGCCCGTCGCCTCGCACCCAGCCACCGCCGCGCCCGATCTCGAGCGCGACACGCAACCTCCGATCTCCATCCGGAACTGCTGCTTCCGGATCTGACCTCCCGACCGCGGTCCTGAGTCTCGCGCGCCCCGCCCGCGCGCGTCCCGTCGTCCCGTCGCCGGAGGTTCCATGCATCGAAGTGTCGTCATCGCGGCCGCCGCCGCCCTCGCCGTGGCATCCGTCGCCGCCGCCGCGCAGCCGTCGCCGCTCACGCTCGCCGAGGCGCAGCGCCGCGCGGTCGAGCGCTCGCGCGCGCTGGGCGCGCAGGACGCCGCCATCGCCGCCTCGCGCGAGATGGCCGTGGCCGCCGGCGAGCTGCCCGATCCGGTCCTCAAGCTGCAGCTGCAGAACGTGCCGGTCGAGGGGCCGGACCGCTTCACGCTGAACCGCGACTTCATGACGATGCGCGCGGTGGGCGTCATGCAGGAATGGACGCGGCGCGAGAAGCGCGACCTCAAGCGCGAGCGCTTCGAGCGCGAGGCGCAGAAGGACGAAGCGCAGAAGAGCGTGGACATCGCGAACATCCAGCGCGACACCGCGCTCGCGTGGCTCGACACCTACTACGCGCAGGCCATGGTGGGCGTGATCGCCGAGCAGGCGGCCTCCTCGCAGCTCGAGATCGCGGCGGCCGAGAGCGCCTATCGCGCGGGACGCGTGAACCAGGCCGACGTCATCGCCGCGCACAGCGCGCGCACCGGCCTCGACGACCGTGTCAGCGAGTTCGCGCGAAAGCTTCGCAACGCGAGGACCGCGCTCGCGC
>DATDMW010000059.1:0-3689 GCA_036518595.1 Burkholderiales bacterium | reverse complement strand
CGGCGCCTGCTGCGCGAGCGGCTGCAGCGCGAGCGAGAGGCGGCCGCGCAGATCGCCGGCGAGCTCGACGCGGCGCGACGAATCCAGGTCGGAATGCTGCCCAGGCCCGAAACCGCGTTCCCCGGCGAGCGGCGGTTCCAGCTGTTCGCGCGCATGCAGCCCGCGCGCGAGGTGGGCGGCGACCTGTATGATTTCTTCATGCTCGACCGTGATCGCGTCTTCCTGCTGATCGGCGACGTGTCGGGAAAAGGCCTGCCCGCGAGCATCTTCATGGCAGTGAGCAAGGCGCTGTGCAAGCGTGCCGCGCTCCGGCTCGGCCGGGGCGTGGAGGAGACGCTGACACGCGTCGGCGCGGAAATCGCGCGCGAGAACCCCGAGGCGCTGTTCGTCACCGCCTTCGCGGGCGTCCTGGACGCGAACACGGGAGTGCTGACGTACTCGAGCGCCGGGCACGACGCTCCCTACCTGGTGTCGCCCCATCACGGGGGCGCCGAGCGGCTCGACCAGGCGGGCGGCCCGCCGCTGTGCGTGGTCGACGGGCACCAGTACGCCGCCGCGGGCCACGCGCTGCAGCGCGGCGACATCGTCTGCCTGTTCACCGATGGCATCACCGAGGCGATGAGCCCGGAGGGAGAGCTCTACGGCCGCGAGCGCCTGAGCGCGGTGCTCGAGCGCACGCGCGCTGCACCTTCCGTCGACATGGTGGGGCAGGCTGTGCTGGACGACGTGGCCAGCTTCGTCGGGGCCGCGGAGCCCGCGGACGACCTGACGCTGCTCGTGCTGCGCTGGAACGGCGCCTAGCGGACGTCGATCACGACGCGCCGGTTGCGGGGCTCGTCGACGCCCTGCGAAGTCCGCACGGCGGGCTCGCGCTTGCCGCGCCCTGCGACCGTGATGCGATCGGCGGGGACGCCGAACCGGACCAGGACATCGCGAACCCGCTCGGCCCGCTTCACCGACAGATCGTCGTTGTCCTCGTTGGCGCCGACGAGGTCGGTGTGCCCGATCACGGTCACCTCGGGACTCTCCCGGCTCTTCATCTCCGCGAGGACGCGCTCGATCTCGGGCTTCATCGCATCGCCCAGCTCGTCGCTTCCCGTGTCGAAATAGATCGTGAACGACACCGGCTTCTTCGGCTGCGCGGCGAGCGCAGACTGGAACGTCTGCCTGATTTCCTCTTCCTTGACGGTTTCCCGTTTGACCGTGCCGACGGGGTCGGCCCGGGCGGTGGCGTAGGCGCTGTTGAGCACGACCTGCTCGCCTTTGTCGGTCTCGACCACGATGGTGCCGACCTTGCCGTCCGCGTCCGGAAGCAGCACCACCATCTCGTGGCCGCCGCGGGGATATCCGACCACGAGGGCCACCCACAGAGCGATTGCAGCCGCGAATCCCATGTCCGTCTACTCCTCCACCCGCACCAGGAATACGGTGCCGCGCACGCCCAGGATGGACGCCGGCAGCTTCACCTTCATCGCGGTCGGCGATTGCTTGGCGATCTTGCCCGATACGACGGCGAGCGTCCCCTTGCGCAGCGACGTGTTGAACGTCCCTTCGTGAGTCGTCGAGTTGAATGCGAACCGGTCGATGGCGAGCTCGCTGTTCGGCCCCATGGAGAGCAGCGA
Source organism: Burkholderiales bacterium (assembly GCA_036518595.1). Classification (GTDB taxonomy): domain Bacteria; phylum Pseudomonadota; class Gammaproteobacteria; order Burkholderiales; family SG8-39; genus VBDM01. Next base: position 2,067 of record DATDMW010000059.1, on the reverse strand, counting down.
GTTGTCCACGAACGAGATGCCGACCGAGCCGTCGGGGCCGGTGATGATCGTGTCGGTGGCGCGAACGGGCGTCCCGACCTTCGCGGGCAGGCGCTTGCCGCCGCGCTCGATGAACACCGCGCCCTTGGCGACCTTGATCTGAGCGATGTCCTCCACCGCCTGTGCCACGAGAGGCGCGAGGCACAGGAGGGCGATGAGAAGTCCGCGCCAGCAGACGGCGCGGGCGGGCCGCATGATGATCGAATCTCCCTGGGTTTGTTCCTATAATAGCCAATTCGACCCTTCCCGGCTCCGATCATGGTCGATTCACCGCACCGGCGGTTCCCGGCCCGCATGGATTCGATGCAGGAGATCCGCAAGTTCGTGGAAGAGGCCGGGACGGGCGCCGGGCTCGCGCGCGAAGACGTCCTCAAGCTGCTTCTCATCATCGAGGAGCTGTTCACCAACACGGTCATGCACGGCTATGGCGGCGACAGCAATGCGCCTGTGTGGATGTCGCTCGAGCCGGTCGCGGCCGGCCTCAGGCTGAGCTACGAGGACGAGGCTCCGGCGCACGATCCCCTGAGCTCGTTCACGCCGATGAAGACCTCGATCATGCTGAACGAGCAGCCCGTCGGCGGGCTGGGCGTCAAGCTGATCCGCAAGCTCGCCACCGACCTCAGCTACCGGCGGGAGGGCGAGCGCAATTGCATAAGCCTGACGTTCACGGGCGCCGCGCGCGGTTAGCCGGACTCGCGCGGTGAAGCTCGTCACCTGGAACATCCAGTGGGCGCGCGGCTGCGACGGCCGCGTCGATCCGGCCCGCATCGTGAAGGCGGCGCGCGCGCTGGCGGACTTCGACGTGCTGTGCGTGCAGGAGGTCGCCTGCAACTTCCCGGGACTCGCGGGAAGCTCGGGCGAAGACCAGTTCGCGATCCTCGGAGAGCTGTTGCCGGGTTACTCGCTCATCCGCGCGCCGGCGATCCAGGTGTCCGCCCCCGGCGGCGCGTGGCGGCAGTTCGGCAATGCCCTGTTCACGCGGCTGCCCGTGCTCCAGGTCTTCCGTCACCTGTTGCCGTGGCCCGCCGATGCGTCCGTGCCGAACATGCAGCGATCCGCGGTCGAGGCGGTGGTGCAGACGCGCTCTGGGCCCCTGCGCGTGACGACCACGCATCTCGAGTATTACTCGGCCAAGCAGCGCGGCGCCCAGGTCGAGCGGCTGCGCGAGCTGCAGGCCGAGGCGGCCGGACACGCGAACGAGCCCGTGCGTCCGGAGAAGGAGGGCAGCCCGTTCGCGCCGGCGCCGCGGCCGGCGTCCGGAGTCCTCACGGGCGACCTCAATTTCCGCCCCGACGACCCGCTGCATGCGCGCATGCAGGCGCCGATAGCTCCCGGCGTGCCGGCGTATCGCGACGCGTGGAAGGCGCGCCACCCGGGGAGGCGGCACGATCCGACGCTCGGCCTGTTCGACAAGCAGCAGTGGCCCGACGCGCCGTTCTGCTGCGACTTCATCTTCGTCACCGAGGACCTGGCGCCCCGGGTCGAGCAGGTGGCGGTCGACGCGACCACCGACGCGTCGGATCACCAGCCGGTGCTGCTCGAGCTGCGCGACTAGCGCAGGAAGCGCACCAGCCGGTCGAGCAGCTCGTCGGGTTTTTCCGCCATGACGTTGTGCCCGCACCGGTCGAGCTCGACCCACTCGGCGCCCGCGATCGCGGACACCAGCGCGCGCGCGCCGCGCGCCGGGGTCATCTGATCACGGCGACCCGACAGCAGCAGCGCCGGGCAGCGCACTTGCGCCGCCCGCTCCAGACCCGCGGCGTAGTCGTCGCAGGCCGAGAAGTCGGCGTGGAGCACGCCCGGCTTCGCGCGCTGCATCAGCCTCAGGTTGGCGCCGATCACCCACGAGCCAGGCCCGGGATTCCCCGGGGACTGGGCGTAGCCGCCGTGTGACCAGGCGTTGATCATGGCGCGCGCGCGGGGCTCGTCGCTGCGCGTAGCTTCGAGCAGCTCGGCGCTCACGCGCATGGGGAAGGCCGAGCCGATCAGGGCGAGCGCCTCGACGCGCTCGGGGAACCGAGCGGCGCA
>DATDMW010000058.1:0-4337 GCA_036518595.1 Burkholderiales bacterium | reverse complement strand
GGCGATGGTCCCGGTGCGCCATCGCCGCCCCGCTCGCGGCCGCGGTGGCGGTGGTGCTCTGGCGACGCCGCCTGCATGGGCGCAATGATCGTGGATGCGCGCGCCATCAACGATTCCGGCGCCATCGCCGCGACGGTATGCGACTCGAACGCGAATTCGCACCCGCCGTCGGCGTTCGACGGTTCTACCCACCAGCCGAGCGCCCGAGCCTGCCAGGCCGTCCGGCTGGATCCGATCCGTCATGGCGCCAACGGCATGACCAACTGGCCGTCCTGCTCACCCTTCTAGCTACTGCACCAGCCCGGAGCGGATGTGCGCCACGCCGCCGTAGCTCCCGATCCACTGCCCGCCGTCCGCCGCGGTCGCCATCGAGAACACGTTCTTCGCGAACAGGCCGTCGGCCATGGTCTTGACGACGAACTTGCCGTCCTGCAACAGCGCGAGGCCGTTGTTGGTGCCGATCCAGAGCCTGCCCTTCGGATCGATGTGCAGCATGAAGACGTGGTTGCCCGGCAGGCCGTCGGCGACGGTGTAGTTCTTCCACGATTTGCCATCCCAGCGCGCGAGGCCGCCGCCCCAGGTCCCCGCCCAGACGACGCCTTCGGCGTCGACCTTCATGGCGATGATGTAGTTCGGGTTGTAGGCGACGCTGACGTCGGACAGGCCCATCTCCTTCTTCTGCTGCGCGTGGTGCAGCGACTGCTTCGAAGGATCGTTGTCGAAGGCGATGTCCTTCTTCACGACGTCGTAGTCGGCGCCCAGCCCCTTCGCGTGGTTCCAGTTCGTCCATTGGCCGTCGCGCAGCAGCGCGAGCCCGCCCTCGGTCGCCATCCAGATGTCGCCGTTCTTCCCTTCCGCGAGCCCGTACACCCAGTCGTTCGGCAGGCCGTGCTTCGTGTTCTCCACCGTATACAGATCCCACTTCGAGCGGTCCTTCAGGTTGCCGCCGCGGATCCGGTTCGCGCCCGACCAGGTCGCGATCCAGACGTCGCCGTTCTTCGCCTGCAGAACGTCGTAGACGAAGGCGTCGCCCAGGCCCTCGGGGACGTTGTACGTCTCGAAGGTCCCGGTCTTCTCGTCGAGCAGCGACAGGCCGCCCCCGTAGGTGCCGATCGCGATCTTCCCCTGCAGCCGCCCGACGTGGAAGATCCCGTTCGAGAGCAGGCCGTTCCTCGCGTCGTAGAGCTTGTAGTCGTCCGAGCCCCAGTCGTAGCGGATGACGCCGCCCGAGGTGCCCACCCATGCCACCTTGCCCTCGACGAAGATCGATTTCACGTTCTTGTCGCCGACGCGGAAGTGCGTGAACGCCTTCGCCGGATCGAGCTTCGCCTTGCCTTCGCGGTAATCCTGGTGCGGGTCGGCGCTCGCCGCGACCTGCGGGTGGCCCTGCGGCAGCGCGCCCGCCGCGCGCTCGCCGTGACGGGCGCCGAGCCAGTACACACCGGCGAAGAGCGCGACGACGGCCGCGGCCGTGACCGCGACGGAGACTTTGTTGAGCCGCATCATTTCCTCGCTCCAGAATTGACGATGCGCGCCACGCCGCGCTTCGTTCCGACCCAGACGTCGCCGCCCGCGGCCGCGAGCGCGTACACGTGCTCGGCGAGCAGGCCGTCCTTCGTTCCGAAATTGCGGAAGCTGCGCCCGTCCCAGCGCGAGGCGCCGTGGTCGGTGCCGAACCAGAAGACGCCGTTCGCGTCCTGCGCGATCGAGTAGACGATGTTGCCGGCGAGGCCGTCGGCGGTGCTCAGGTTCTTCCACGTTTTCCCGTCCCAGCGCGCGACGCCGCCGCCCCAGGTTCCGGCCCACACCGCGCCGTCGGGCGCGACATGGATCGCGAACACGTAGCTCGGGTTGTAGGTCGGCGCGCCCTCGGCGAGCACCGAGAGATCATGGCGCGAGCGCGTGCCGAGCCCCGTGTTCGCCGACGGCGGGAGGTCGCCCGAGTTCGGCGCGCCCAGTCCGTCCTTGTGCGTCCACGAGCGCCAGCGGCCGCGCTCGAGCATCGACACGCCGCCCTCGGTCGCGAACCAGACCCGGTCCTGCGCGTCCACCGCGACCCCGTACACCCATTCGTTCACCAGCTCCTTCACGTAGTTGGTGAACCTGCCGGTCTTCGTCTCGAAATGGCTCGCGCCCGCCCAGGTGCCGATCCACACGTCGCCGTTGCGCTCGTTCGCGAAGGCGTAGATCCAGTAGTCGGCGAGGCCGTGCAGCGGAAAGTACGTCTTCCACTTCCCGTCCTTGTAGCGCGAGGCGCCGCCCGCGTTGGTGCCGAACCACTTGTAGCCTTCGCGGTCGACGCCGATCGCGAACACGTACTCGTTGGCGAGGCCATCGGCGCGCGTGAAGGTCGAGCGCCGCGCGCGCGTGCCGAGGTCGATCTCGTTCACGCCCGCCGAGGTCCCGATCCAGAGCGCGTTGCGCGCCGGCTCGACCGCGAGCGCGCGCACGTAGACGTTGTCGCCGACCTGGAAGCTCTCGGCGACGCGCTGCGCCGCGGCGGGCGGCGACGACGCCAGGACCAGCGCCGCGACGAGGACGTGCGTCGCGCTCATCGACGCAGCGTCCGCATGTACGCGATCACGTCGTAAATATCGCGGTCGGGCAGCACGCCGTTGTACGCCGGCATCGCGGCGCGTCCGGCCTTGATCGCGGCGAGCAGCTGGAAGTCCGGCTGCAGCATGCGCTCGGAGCGCGCGAAGTTCGGCGCCGTCGGCATGACGCTGATGCCGTTCACGCCGTGGCACGAGGCGCAGTGCACGTTGTAGATCTGCGCGCCGCGCGCCGGGTCCGCGGCGTGCGCGGCCGGGGTGGACAGGGCCAGGACCGCGATCGCGGCCGCAAGGGTTTTCATGGCGAGGCTCCTGACGAAAGCGCGAGAACGTCGCGCAGCATCGACCGCGTCTCGCGGCCGCTCCAGTCGCGCGCGCCGGCGATGCGCGCGACCACGGTGCCGTCGCGCGTGATCACGAAGGTCTGCGGCAGCGCCTGCACGCCGAGCGCGTCGTGCACCGCGCGTCCGCCCGGATCGATGTAGTTGGGAAAGCGCACGTCCTGCGCGAGCAGGAACTCGCGCGCGAGGTTCGCATCCGCGTCGATCGACACGCCGACCACGTCCAGCTCGCCGTGCTCGCGCGCGAGCCGCTCGAGGCCCGCCATCTCGCGCCGGCAGGGCTCGCACCAGGTCGCCCAGACGTTCAGCACGACGTTTCGCCCCCGCGGCAGGGCCTCTTGCACCCGACCCGCGGAGTCGAGCGCGGCGAGGCGCAGCGGCGGAAAGCGCTCGCCGACCGCGGCCGGCCCCGGGTCGGGGGCGCAGCCGCCGGCGAGCCCGGCCGCCAGGCCCAGGAACAGTAAAGCGCGCAGCGTGGCCATGGCCCGGAATATTGAGCCCATCCCGGCCGCCGGATTTGACCTGGATCAAATCCGGGCGGAGGCCCGGGGCTACTCTGTGGACGTGCGCGAACCCTCCCGTTCATCGTACGCTGGCGCCATGAAGAGGCTCCTGCTCGGGCTGCTCGGCGTCGCGGCGGTTGCGCTCGCCGCGGCCCTCGCGCTCGCGTACCCGGAGTACCGCGGCGACATCGACGCGGCGTACGCGCGCGTCGCGCGCGGCAGCCAGATCGCGCAAACGGCGTGCGGCCCGATCGAGTATGCCGCGATGGGCGCCGGCCCCGCGGTCCTGCTCGTGCACGGCGCCGGCGGCGGCTTCGACCAGCTGCTCGACATGGCGCGAGCTCTCGCGCAGCGCGGCTTTCGCGTGGTCGCGCCGTCGCGGTTCGGCTACCTGCGCACGCCGCTTCCCGCCGACGCCTCGCCCGCGGCGCAGGCCGACGCGCACGCCTGCCTGCTCGACGCGCTGAAGATCGACCGCGCCGCCGTGGTCGGCGTCTCGGCCGGCGCGCCCTCGTCGATGCAGTTCGCGCTGCGGCATCCCGAGCGCTGCGCCGCGCTCGCGCTCGTGGTGCCGCTCGCGTGGGCGCCGGCCGAGGAGCGCGCGTCGGCGCCGCGCCTGTCGCCCGCCGCGTGGCTCGTGTTCCCGACGCTGAAATCGGATTTCCTGTTCTGGCTGCTGACGCGCGCGGCGCCGTCGCTGGTCACGAAGACGGTGCTCGGCACGCCGCCCGCGGCGGTCGAGGCCGCCGGGCCGGCCGAGCGCGAGCGCATCGCCGGCATGATGCGGCTCCTCCTGCCGGTGGGGCCGCGCGAGGACGGCCTGCGCAACGAGGCCGCCGTCGTGCGTTCGCTCGAGCGCTATCCGCTCGAGCGCATCGAGGCGCCGACGCTGCTCGTCTCGGCCGCCGACGACGGCTACGGCACTTACGCGAGCGCGCGCT
>DATDMW010000057.1:0-12256 GCA_036518595.1 Burkholderiales bacterium | reverse complement strand
CTCGGCCGCCGAAGCGGCGAACCGCTCCAAGGACGAGTTCCTCGCCATGCTCGGGCACGAGCTGCGCAACCCGCTGGGCGCCGTGAGCAACGCCGCGCAGGTCCTCGACCGCGAGGGCGCGAAGCCCGAGCAGATCGCGTTCGCGCGCGGCGTGATCGCACGGCAGACGCAGCACCTCGCGCGGCTGATCGACGATCTGCTCGACGTCGGCCGCGTGATCACCGGCAAGATCTACCTGCAGCGCGAGCGCATGGACCTCTCGGCGGCCGTGCGCGGCACGCTCGACGCCTTCCACGCCTCGGGCCGCTTCGCGGGCCACCGCCCGACGTTCGATCTCGGGCCGGTATGGATCGACGGCGACCGCACGCGCATGGAGCAGGTCGTCACCAACCTCGTCTCGAACGCGCTCGCGTATACGCCCGCGGGGGGCTCGATCCGCGTCTCGGCGCGGCGCGAGGGCGGGGACGCGGTGCTCGAGGTCGCCGACGACGGCATCGGCATGACGCCCGACGAGCTGAAGCGCGTGTTCGACCTCTTCTACCAGGGCAAGAGCGAGTTGCACCGCAAGGGCGGCCTCGGGCTCGGGCTCACGCTCGTCCACCGCCTGGTCGAGCTGCACGGCGGGATCGTGACGGCGCGCAGCGACGGGCCGGGGCGCGGCGCGACCTTCACGGTGCGCCTGCCCGCGGTCGAGGCGCCGGCGGCGGACGCCCGGCCGCCGGCGCCGCCGGCCGCGCTGCGACCGCTGCAGGTCCTCATCGTCGAGGACAACGCCGACGCGCGCGTCTCGCTGCAGATCGTGCTCGAGTCCGAGGGACACACCGTGCACACGGCGGCGGACGGCAAGGCCGGTCTCGCCGCGTTCGAGCGCATCGTCCCGGACGTCGCGCTCATCGACATCGGTCTGCCCGGGATGGACGGCTACGAGCTCGCGCGGGCGATCCGCGCGCGCCACGCCGGCCCGACGCTGGTCGCGCTCACCGGCTACGGGCAGCCCGAGGACACGCAGCGCGCCGCGCAGGCGGGCTTCGACGCGCACCTGGTGAAGCCCGCCGACATCGCGAAGCTGCGCGCGCTGCTCGCGCGCCGGCGGCGCAGCGACGCGTAGAATACGGGCCATGCGCAGCGCCGTCCTCGCCTGGCTCCTTGCTTCCGCGCTCGCGGTCCCGATCGCAGCCTCGGCGCAGTCGCCGACCACGCACGAGCACCGCTTCACCGACGCCGACAAGTGGGCGCATGTCTTCGACGACCCGTCCCGCGACGCCTGGCAGAAGCCGCACGAGGTGATCCGCGCGCTGGCGCCGGCGCCGGACGCGAAAATCGCCGACATCGGCTCGGGCACGGGCTACTTCTCGGTGCGGCTCGCGCACGCGGTCCCGAAAGGCCGCGTCTACGGCGTCGACACCGAGCCCGACATGGTGAAGTACCTCGCCGACCGGGCGCGCCGCGAGCGCCTCGCGAACGTCGTCGCGGTCGCGGGCAGGCCCGACGACGCCGCGCTGCCCGAGAAGGTCGACCTGGTGCTGATGGTCGACGTCTACCACCATATCGCCGACCGCGAAGCCTATTTCGGGCGGCTGCGCGGCTCGCTCAAGCCCGGCGCGCGCGTAGCGATCATCGACTTCAGCGAGACCTCGAAGGACGGTCCGCCGCGCCACGAGCGCATCTCGCCGACGCGCGTCCGCGCCGAGATGCAGCGCGCGGGCTACACGCTCGCCGACGAGCACGCGTTCCTCCCGAACCAGTACTTCCTCGTCTTCCGCTAGGCCGCCGTGGGACCGGACCTCCGCCCCCGCGGCGCGCCCGACTCGCCTTACGCCTGGGCGCGGCTCGCCGCCGCGCTCGCGCTGATGACCATCGGCGGCGCGGGCATGTACTCGATGGCGGTCGCGCTGCCGCCGCTGCAGGCCGAGTTCGGGATCGCGCGCTCCGACGCGTCGCTGCCCTACACGCTGACGATGATCGGCTTCGGTCTGGGCGGCATCTTCATGGGGCGTCTCTCGGACCGCTTCGGCGTCGTGGTGCCGGTGCTGATCGGGGCGATCTGCCTCGGCCTCGGGTTCGTCGCCGCCGGGTCGGCAAGGGCGATGTGGCAGTTCAACCTCGCGCAAGGCGCGTTGATCGGCTTCCTCGGCACGTCGGGCAGCTTCGTGCCGCTGGTCGCCGACATCTCGCTGTGGTTCGTGCGCCGGCGCGGCATCGCGATCGCGATCGTCATGTGCGGCAACTACCTCGCGGGCACGGTGTGGCCGCCGCTCATGCAGCACGCGATCGACGCCGCGGGCTGGCGCGCGACCTTCGTCGGCGTCGGCGTCTTCTGCCTGCTGACGATGCCGATGATCGCGCTCGCTTTGCGGCGGCGGCCGCCCGCGATCGCGGGCGCCGCCGCTTCTTCGTCCGGATCGCGCGCGGCGCACGAAGCGGCCGACCGCTCGCGGCCGCTCGGGCTCGCGCCCGCGTCGCTGCAGTCGCTGCTGTGCGTCGCCGGCGTCGCTTGCTGCGTGGCGATGTCGATGCCGCAGGTGCACATGGTCGCGTACTGCGGCGACCTCGGCTACCCGGCCGCGCGCGGCGCCGAGATGCTCTCGCTCATGCTCGGCTTCGGCATCGCCAGCCGCCTCGTCTCCGGCTGGATCGCCGACCGCATCGGCGGCCTGCGCACGCTGCTGCTCGGCGCGGTGCTGCAGGCGGTTGCGCTCGCGCTGTTCCTGCCGTTCACGCAGCTCGGCGCGCTGTACGTGGTGTCGGCGCTCTTCGGGCTGTTCCAGGGCGGGCTCGTGCCGTCGTATCCGCTCATCGTGCGCGAGCACTTCGCGCCGCGCGAGGCGGGATCGCGCACCGGCACGGTGCTGATGGCGACGCTGTTCGGGATGGCGCTCGGCGGCTGGCTCCCGGGATGGATCTTCGATGTCACGGGCTCGTATCGCGCCGCGTTCGTGAACGGCATCGCCTGGAACCTGGTCACGACCAGCATCGCCGGGTTCCTGATCCTGCGCGAGCGGCGCCTCGGCCGCGCGGCGACTGCGCACGCCTGACGCCTCCCCCCATAGTGCTCACGGCAGGGGTGGGGCCGCCTCGCAATCCTGTAACCGGTCCGCCGCCACAATGGCCTCGATCAAACGAGGCGAACAAATCATGGCGCACCCGCTTCCCCCGCAGCAGCCCGACCCGTCGGGCGCAAACGACGAATCCATGAACGCCGCGGACGGCGTGCTCGAGCCGGTCGAGAGCCTGCTCGATCTGCTGAACGAGCTGAACCAGCACCTCAGTCACCTCGAATACGCGCTGCTCGACCTGAAGGAAGCGCTGGTGCAGGTGGACGGCGGCGAGCGCCGCAAGCTGCAGGAGGAGGCGGCGTCGCAGCTCGAGCGCATCCGGGCCGCCGCGAAGAACGACCCGGGATTCCCGCGCCTGAGCGAGTAGCAGGCTACTACTTCTTCTTCTGCAGCTCCTTCCAGGGGTCCTTCACCGCGGTCCCCACGGTCTCGAGCTCGACGTTCGCGAGCCGGCCGCCGACCTTGCGTACCTCGCGCAGGTACTCGTTCTGCACGATGTCGCGCGTCTCCGGGTCGATCGAGATCGGCCCGCGCGGGCTGCTCGCGCTCTTGTAGCCCTTGAAGATCTCCAGGGTCTTGTCGGGATCGAGCCTGCCCTTCTGCTGCTTGATCGCCTGGAAGATCATGTCCATGCCGTCCCAGGACGCGGCCGACAGGAAGTCGGGCACCTCGCTCGCGCCGTACTCCTTCTTCCACGCGGCGACGAAGGCCTTGTTCGCGGGACGCTCGGCGTCGGCCGAGTAGTGGTGCACGGTGAAGGTGCCGAGCGCGACGTCGCCCATGCCCTGCAGCTCCTCGTCGGGCGTGACGTCGCCGGGGCCGATCAGCTTCACGCCCGCGCTCTTCAGGCCGAGCTCGCTGAACGCCTTCAGCACCGCGGTGGCGGTCTTGCCGGCCGGGACGAACACCATCAGCGCCTCGGGCTTCGCGTCCTTCACGCGCTGGATGAACGGCACGAAGTCGGGGTTCTGCAGCGGCACGCGCACGCTGCCGACGACCTGGCCGCCGTTCTCCTTCGCCGCGCGCGCGAACGCGTCCTCGCAGTCGTGGCCGGGACCGAAGTCGCTCACCATCGTGTACGAGGTCTTGAAGCGCTTCGCCGCCCACTGGCCGAGCGGATAGCACGACTGCCACAGCGTGAACGACACGCGCACGATGTAGGGCGAGCGCGTCGTGATCACCGACGTGCCCGCGTTCATGATCACGAACGGCACCTTCGCCTCGGTCGCGAGCGGCGCGATCGCGAGCGCGTTCGGCGTGAAGATGACGCCGGCGAGCAGGTTCACCTTGTCGCGCACGATCAGCTCCTGAGCGAGCTGCTTCGCCTTGTCGGGGTTCGGGCCCGTGTCGTCGCGGACCAGGAGCTCGATCTTGACGCCGGGGGGCAGCTCCTTCCCGTGCAGCTTCATGTACAGCCGCACCGCGCGCTCCATGTAGGGGCCGAGGTTGCCGTTGAGGCCCGAGTAGCTGGTGATGAAGCCGATCTTGATCGTCTGCGCCGCCGCGGGCAGCGCCAGCAATGCAGCCGCCGCGGCAAGCCATACCGCCTTCTTCATGGTCTCCTCCTCCGGGTTGAAAGCGCGGGCATCACCTCGCGCACGAACAGATCCATCGAATGCAAGGCACGCTCGGGGGCGAGGTCGCCGAACGAGAACACCAGCAGCAGGTAATTGATTCCCGCGCGGCGCACCACCTCGTCGAGCTGCTGCGCCACCGACCCGGGCGTCCCGCCGACGAAGCGCAGCGGCGCGTCGGGAGACGTGGGATCGACGTTGAGCAGGTTCGACTTCCCGTGCCGCCGCGTGAGGTGCGTGAGGTGGCTCGCCCAGGTCTTGTACGCCGCCATGCCGATCTCGGCCGCTTCCTTCTCGGTATCGGCGACGAACACGTGCTGCGACTTGCCGAGCTTGGGCGCGGCGACATGCGCGTTGTGCCGTCCCGGGTCGTCGCGGTGCGCGACCCAGGTCTCGCGGTACTGCGCGTAGAGCGCGCCCGCCTCCTCGTTGCTGGTGTTGAGCACGGTGTGGTAGCCGTGGCGCGCGGTGAAGTCGATCGAGTTGCGGTCGCTGCTCGGGAACCACAGCGGCGGGTAGGGACGCTGCTTCGGGTGGATGTAGAGCTCGAGATCCTTATAGGAAAAATACTTTCCTTCGAAGTCCAGCTTGGGGTTTGCGCAGGCCCTGAAGAAGATGTCCAGCGTCTCCCGATACCGTTCCCGCGACTCGTCGACGCTCTTCATGCCGAAGTACGAAGACTCGAGCGGCGACACGCCGCGCCCGACGCCGAGCTCGATGCGCCCGCCGCTCATGTGGTCGAGCATGCAGATCTCGCTGTACCAGCGGAACGGGTTGTACCAGGGCAGGCACCAGGTGAGCGCGCCCAGGCGCAGGCGCTTCGTGCGCTGGATCGCGGCCGAGAGCACGAGCGAGGGCGAGCCGTCGATCGAGAGCGGCGTGCCCTGGTGCTCGGCGATGTGCCAGCCGTGGAACCCGGCCGCGTCGGCGCGCTCGGCGATGGCGAGCTTGTGCTCGAAGATCTCCGCGGGCGGCGCATCGCGCCATTCGATCCAGTCGAACACGCCGAACTCGAGCGGGGATTCGGGAAATGATGCGCCTTGCGCCACCAAACGCTCCTCAGCCGATTCCGGCGCAGTCTAGCATCGCCCGCTAGAACCGCGACTCCTGGTAGTCGAGCGACTCCTCCATGCGGTGGAGCACCTCGTCGCTGATCTGGTTCGCGCGCCAGATGCGGATCAGCTCCTGGCGCTCGGCGCGGACCGCGGTCCGCCGCAGCCGCTTCACCAGGTCGGAGCCGGGGCTCAACACCACGCCCGGGCCGACCGCCACGGTCACCTGCTCGGCGAACTCCGCGCGGATGCGCTCGGCGACATCGTGCGCCACGTTCTCGCTCTGCGCCATGCCGTCGATCGCGGCGAGCGCGGCCTTGCCCATCGCGAGCCGCGCGAGCTGCTCCTCCTCCTGGGTGCTCCAGTCGGTCCCGACCTGGAGACGGCGGATGAGCGGCCGCATCGACAGTCCCTGCAGCACCAGCGTCACCGCGATCACCACGAAGGTGAGGAAGATGATGAGGTCGCGCTTGGGGAAAGGCGCGCCGCTCGCGAGCTCCTCGGGCAGGGCGAGCGCGGCGGCGAGCGAGACGATGCCGCGCATTCCGCACCAGCTCATGATGAAGGTCTCGGCCTCGGGCGGCGCCGGCCCGCGCTCGCGCACGCGCGCGCTGAACACGCGCGGCAGGTACGTCGCCGGATAGATCCACAGGAAGCGCACCGCGATCGCCACCATGCTCACCAGCATCCCGTAGAGGAACAGGTCGCGCCCGGAGTAGCCGGTGAGCCGCGAGAGGATCGCGGAGAGCTGCATGCCGATCAGGATGAAGATCAGGCTGTTCAGCAGGAACACGAGGATGTTCCAGACGGACCTCGCGAGGATGCGCATCTCGGCGGACACGATCTCGGGGGAGTAGCGGCCGCGCACCAGGCCGGCGGCGACCACGGCCAGCACGCCCGAGACGTGCACCGCCTCGGCCACGATGTAGGCGACGTAGGGCACCGAGAGCGAGGTGAGCACCTCGATGAACGCGTCGTGCAGGTGCCGGTGGATGAAAACGAAGAGCAGGCCGAGCGTCACGCCGACCGCGACGCCGCCGACCGCCACGCCGACGAACTCCACGCTCGCCCCCGCGAGCGAGAATCCCCCGGTTAGCACGGCGGCGACCGCGAACTTGTACATCACCAGGCCCGAGGCGTCGTTCACCAGGCTCTCGCCCTCGAGCACGGTCACCACGCGGCGCGGGATGCGCAGGCGCGAGAGGATCGCGGTCGCCGCGACCGCGTCGGGCGGGGACACGATCGCGCCGAGCACGAACGCGGCGGCCCAGGGCAGGTCCGGGATCAGCCACTTCGCCGCGGCGCCGACGGCGAGCGTGGTCACGATCACCAGGCCGATCGCGAGCATGCTGATCGGGCGCAGGTTGGCGCGGAAGTCGCGCCACGACGTGAGCAGCGCCGCCTGGTACAGGATCGGCGGCAGGAACAGGATGAGGATCGACTCGGGCTCGAACGGGAACTGCGGCAGGTGCGGCGCGAAGCCGAGCGCGGCGCCGCCGATCACGAGCGCGATGGGATAGGGAAAGGCGAAGTGGCGCGCGATCCAGCCGAGGACGACCGAGCACAGCAGCAGGAACAGGATCGTTACCAGCAGCTCCACGCGGTCCCCGGAACGCGCGCGCGCACGCTAATCGGCGCGGATGTTCTTCTCGCGGATGAGCTTGCCCCAGCGCTCGCCCTCGTCGTGCAGGACCTTCCTGAAGCCTTCGGGCGACGTCGGCGCCGGCACCGCGCCGAGGTCGGCCAGCCGCTTCTGCACGTCGGGCGACCCGAGCGCCTTCACCACCACCTCGTTCATGCGCTTCACGATCGCGGGCGGCGTGCCCGCCGGCGCGAGCATGCTCGAGAACAGCAGCGCCTGCACCTGCGGGAAGCCCTGCTCGGTCGTGGTCGGCACGTCGGGCAGCTCGGGCGAGCGCCGCGGCCCGGTGACGCCGATGACCTTGACCTTGCCCTGCTTCACCTGCGGCACGGTGAGCGACACCGACAGGAACATGAACTGGATGCGGCCCGCGATCAGGTCCGCGAGCGCGGGCGCGCCGCCCTTGTACGGGACGTGCACCATGTCGACATCGGTCACGCTCTTGAACAGCTCGCCCGCGAGGTGCCCCGAGGCGCCGACGCCGGCCGAGCCGTAGCTGATCGTCCCGGGCTTGGCCTGCGCGAGCGCGACCAGGTCGCGCACGTTGTCGACCCAGAGCGACGGGTGCACGATCAGCGCCATCGGATAGTCGGCGAGCTTCGCCACCGGCGCCAGGTCCTTGTACGGGTCGTAGGCGAGCTTGCGGTAGAGATACTCGTTGGTCGCGATCGCCTCGCTCGCGATGAGGAAGGTGTAGCCGTCGGGAGCCGACTTCGCGACCGCCTCGGCGGCGATGTTGCCGCCCGCGCCCGCGCGGTTCTCGATCACGATCGGCTGCCCGAGCGCCTCGGTGAGCTTGGGCTGGAGCACGCGCGCGAGCGTGTCGTGCACGCCGCCGGGCGCGAACGAGACCACGAGCCTGACCGGCTTGTCCGGCCAGCCCTGTTGCGCGTGCACCGGCGTCCACGCGGCCGCCAGCAGCGCGCACGCGAGCGCGAAGATGCTCCTCATCGTCCTTCCTCCGTCCGTTTTGCTATTCGAAATTCTGGCCGAACGCCTCGGGCGGCCTCGGGCCCCAGACGTAGAGCGCGTCCTCGGGAGCGTAATTGGTCGCCTTCCAGTCGTAGCCCTCGGGGATGTAGTCGATGTCGCAGAAGTACTCCGCGAGGCTGTTCCACGGGTCGCGGATGTAGTGGAAGAAGTTCGAGCCGATCACGTGCCGGCCCAGGCCCCAGCCGTCCTTGTAGCCCTTGTCGAGCAGATTGCACGCGCCCATGCCGATCGCGTCGATGTTCTCGACCTCGAAGCTCGCGTGGTGAAAGCCCGGGCGGTCGGACTTGATGAAGCCGAACACGTGGTGGTCGCTGTTGCCGTGCACGCGCATGAAGGCGACGATGTCCTGCGCGCGGTCGGAGAGCTGCAGGCCGACGACGCGCAGGTAGAAGTCGAGCATCTTGTCCATCTGCGGCGTGAAGCGCAGCGTATGGCCGAGGCGCGTCGGCTGCACCTTCATGCCGCGCTTGGGATGGCCGCAGGTGCCCGAGCGGTTCAGGCAGCCCGGGGTGTTCAGCTTCCACTCGGGCGCCTTGCGCCACGGCGCGGCCTCCGCGACGCGCACGTTGACGAGCAGGCCGTCGGGGTCGCGGAACCAGATGCCGTCCCCGGGCGTCTCCTTCGGCGCGTCCACGAGCTTCACGCCTTCCTTCTCGAGCCTCTTTTTCAGCGCGTCGAGCTCGGCCGCGCGCGTGCCGAAGCAGACGTGGTGCTGCTGCTTCTTGCGGCCTTCGACGAGCACGACCTGGTCCTGGTCGCGCCCCGCGCAGCGCATGACGATGCTGCTGCCGACGTCGCGGCCTTCCATGCCGAAATCGGTGTAGAACCGCTTGCCGGCGGCCGGGTCGGGCACGGCGAGCGCGATGTGCTGAAGATTGCGGATCATGAGCTCCTCCTGCGGCGTTCGAGACCCATTATAGATTCGTTACACCCGGTTGCACTTCTTACGTGAACCGGCGGGACAGGACCCGCGTTCGAAGAGACAATAAGGGCTCTCAGGAGGCGCCATGCTGCGTATCGCCAGGAAGCTGCTGCTCGCCGTGCTGCTGCTCGCGGCCGCGCTGCCGGCCGGCGCGCAGGAGCAGCGCACCTTCTCGCAGGCCGAGCTCGACCAGATGCTCGCGCCGGTCGCGCTCTACCCCGATCCGCTGCTGTCGCAGATGCTGATGGCGGCGACTTATCCGCTCGAGGTGGTCGAGGCGGCGCGCTGGTCGAAGGCCAACCCGGGGCTGCAGGGCGACGCCGCGGTGAATGCCGCCGCCGGCCAGGGCTGGGATCCGAGCGTCACCTCGCTCGTCGCTTTTCCGCAGGTGCTCGCCTGGATGGACGAGAACCTGCAGTGGACGCGCGCGGTGGGCGACGCGTTCCTCGCGCAGCAGCCGCAGGTCATGGACACGGTGCAGGGCCTGCGCGCGCGGGCCCAGGCCGCGGGCAACCTGCCCTCGGACGACCGCGTCGTCGTCACGCAGCAAGGCCCCACGATCGTCGTGGTCCCCGCCGATCCGCAGGTCGTGTACGTGCCGTACTACGACACGACCGTCGTGTACGGCACGTGGTGGTGGCCCGCCTATCCGCCGGTGGTGTGGCGCCCGTGGCGCGGCTACGTCGCGCGCCCGCGCGCGGCGGTGGCATGGACGCCGGGCGTGCGCGTCACGGCCGGGTTCTTCTTCGGCGCCTTCGACTGGCGGCGCCGCGAGGCGCGCGTCGTGCGCGTCAACAATTACTACTACAACCGCACGGTGACCGTGAACCGGGCCCCCGGCTCGTGGCAGCACGATCCCGCGCATCGCCGCGGCGCCGGTTACCGCGTGCCCGCCGCGGCACCGCGCGCCTATGCCCCGCCGCCTGCGGTGCGCGAGGAACGCCGCGGCCTGCTCGGCACCGAGCCTCCGCGCGAGGAACGGCGCATCGAGGAGCGCCGGGACGAGCGTCGCGAGGAGCGCCGGAACCGCCGCCCCGAAGAGCAGCGCGAGCAGCGTCCGGGCGTCTTCCCGCCGGGGCAGGGCGGCTTCTCACCCGGGCCCGGGGGGTTTTCGCCCGGACCCGGAGGATTCTCCCCGGGTCCCGGCGGGATCCAGCAGCCGCGCCGCGAGCCGGGCGCCCGACTCGAGGGCACGCGCGAGCACCAGGCCGAGCGCGAGCGCCGCCGGCACGGCGAGCACCACCCGGCCTGAGCGCTATTGCTTGACGATGCCGATGCGCCGCATCACCGCGCCGAGCTCCTTGTACTCCCTCCACAGGTCGGCGCGCAGCGCCTCGCCCGCGCGGTAGTCCACGTCGACGCCGCGCGCGTGCATCGTGTCGGCGAAGGACTTCTGCTCGATCGCGGCCTTGCCCGCGTCGTGGATCTGCTTCAGCGCCGCGGCGGGCGTCCCCTTCGGCGCGACGATCAGGTACCACACGCCGATGCCCACGTCCCAGCCCGCCTCCTTCGCGGTCGGCGCGCCGGGGAACGCGGGATGGCGCGCGCCCTGGAACACCGCGAGCGCGCGCATCTTGCCGCCGTCGACCTGCGGCTTCGCCTCGCCGGGCTGCGCGACCACCGCCTCGATGTGTCCGCCGAGGAGCGCGACCGACGACTGCGCCCAGCCCGCGTACGGCACCGGCGTCATCCTGGTCTCCGTGCGGAAGATGAACTCCTCGAGGTTGAGGTGGCTCGCGGTGCCTTCGCCCGGCGTGCCGATGCGCATCTTGCCGGGGTTGGACCTGGCGTCGGCGACGAAGGCCTGGATCGTCTTCCACGGCGCGTCGCTCTTCACCACGAGCAGCGGGTAATACGAGATGACGTTGATCACCGGGTCGTAATCGTCGGGCGTCTTGTACGCGAGCTGCGCGGTCTGCTGCGGCGGGATGACGAGCGACGACTGCGGCGTGAGCAGGATGGTGGTGCCGTCGGGCCTGGCCTGCACCGTCTCCGCGACCGCGACCGCGCCGCCGGCGCCCGGCTTGTTGACGACGACGATGCCTTTGGGGAAGTGCGGCTTCATCCCCTCGGCGACCACGCGCGCGACGATGTCGACCAGTCCGCCGGCGGGAAAGCCGGCGAGCATGGTGACCGGGCGGTCGGGAACCTGCGCGGCGCAGGGCGACGCGACGGCGGCGGCGATCGATGCGGTGACGAGCATGCGGATCATGAGGCCTCCTCGAATTGTCGATTCAGGGCTGAAGGACGATCTTGCCGATGCCCGAGCGCTCGGCGACCAGCCGGTGCGCCTCGGCGGCGAGCTCGAGCGGCAGCACGCGGTCGATGAGCGCCTTGTAGCGCCCGTCGGCGGCCGCGCTCAGCGCGAGGGCGACGTCCTCGCGGATGATGCGCCCGAACGAGCCGATCACGGTGATGGCGTTCAGGTAGAGCTTCTTCACGTCGAGCGGCACGGTGCCTCCGCCGTGCGCGCCGGCCGTGATCAGGCGGCCGTTGCGGGCGATCGCGGCGAAGGCTTTGGGGAAGAGCACGGCGTCGCCGATGTTCTCGAAGACGACGTCGGCGCCGCGCCCCCCCGTGATGCGCATCACCTCTCCGGTCAGGTCCTGCGCGCGGTAGTCGACGCCCGCGTCGGCGCCGAGCGCGACCGCGGCGCGCACGCGCTCGGGCGCGCCCGCGGC
Organism: Burkholderiales bacterium; assembly: GCA_036518595.1. Classification (GTDB taxonomy): domain Bacteria; phylum Pseudomonadota; class Gammaproteobacteria; order Burkholderiales; family SG8-39; genus VBDM01. The sequence continues at coordinate 336 of DATDMW010000057.1, read as the reverse complement.
CGCGATCACTTTCGCGCCGAGCACCTTCGCCGCCTGGACGCCGGCGCTGCCCAGCCCGCCCGCGGCGCCCATGACGAGCACCCACTCGCCGGGCTTGAGCCGCGCGCCGTCGCGCAGCATCGAGATCGCGACCGGCGCATGGCGCGAGACCACGCACGCCGAGGCGAAGTCGACGCCGTCGGGGATCGGGTGCGTGACCGTCGCCGGCACCTTCACGTACTCGGCGTAGCCGCCCCACACGTGCAGCCCGAGCACGACCGGGAACGAGGTCGGGCTCGCCTGCTTCACGAACTGCAGGGTGACGACGCGCTCGCCGACGCGCGGCGTGTCGACGCC